>CP139909.1:300000-588399 GCA_039829965.1 Buchnera aphidicola (Chaetogeoica yunlongensis) | reverse complement strand
AAAATATACTCCATAGTTTTGGTAAAAATTTTTATTTAATTTTAAAATTATAAGTATATATATAATATTATTAATGTATTTATATAATATTATAAGTATATATATAATATTATAAGTATATATATAATATTATAAGTATATATATAATATTATTAATGTATTTATATAATATTATAAGTATATATATAATATTATAAGTATATATATAATATTATAAGTATATATATAATATTATAATTATATATATAATATTATAATTATATATATAATATTATTAATGTATTTATATAATATTATAAGTATATATATAATATTATTAATGTATATATATAATATTATAAGTATATATATAACGGATACGCGCAATGCCCTAGTAATTTAGGTGCAATATATAAATTAATTCATTTATTAGATTTAGTTTTAAAAATTCACTAGAAAGTGTTGGTCCTGCTTCTATTAATATATTGTTAATTTCTTTTTTTCCTAGTATATATATTATTAATTTTTACTAAACTGGTTTTTATAAATCAGAATTTTTTATGATATAATTTTTATATTTAATGATGCATTTTATAGATAAAAATAATATAAAATTTTTTATAAAACACTATTAATTTTTAAATTCAATTTTTTATTTATTATTGAAAATAGAAAATTAATATAAAATTAGCACCTATAAAATAATATACACCAATTATGAACAATAAATATATAAACGGGTCATTTAATTTACATCAAAAATTTTTTTTTATCATTTTTTTATCACTAATAATAATAGTTTTATACTTCTTTAGCATAAAATTTATAGAAAAAAAAAAATATATTAATATGCACGATAATAATATAGAATTTTTGATACATAAAAAAGAATATGAGTTAGAAAAAATAAAAAATTTTATCCAAAAAAATAAAAATATTAATGGAAATTTAACAATATTAAAATTAGTAAAATTATATATACAAAATAACAAATTAAATGACGCAAAAAAAATATTAGAAATAAGTAGAAAATATTCAATTGATTCTAATATTTTCAATTTGTATTCTTTGAAGATAGCACAAATTCAATTCCAAAATGGTAGTTTAAAAAAATCCATAAATATAATAAATAGTATTCAAGATGATTCTTGGGATTATATAAAAAACAATTTTAAAGGAGATATTTATTTTAAACTAAATAAAGTAGAACATGCTCTTCATCTATGGAAGAAAAACATTACTCAAAAAAATTTTTTTGACTTTAACAAAATTATAGAGATGAAAATAAACTATTTAATGAAATTTAGTCATAACTTTAATTTAAAAAATAATAAAAGAAGATAATATGGAAACTGTTATTGCTTTAATTGGAAGAACCAATGTTGGAAAATCAACTTTATTTAACAAATTAATTTGTAATCGTAATGATGCACTAGTTTCTAATTATGCATCATTAACACGTGACAGAAAGTATGGTTATATTATTTCTAATAATACAAAAAAAATAATCTTAATTGACACTCCAGGTTTAAACAATAAGAAAACAGAAAAAGACTCTTTATATATAGAAATTTTAAAGCAAGTAATTCTTTCTATTAAACAATCAAATTTAATTTTTTTTGTTGTAAATGCTCGAGAAAAAGTAATAAATCAAGATTTTGAAATTTTCAAACTCCTAAAAAAATATCAAAAAAATATTTTTTTATTAGTTAATAAAATTGAAGGTTTAAATGTAGATGTATTAAAAAATGAATTTTGTATTTTAGGAATAAAAAACACTTTTTATATTTCTGCTACAAATGGAATAGGTATTAAATTTTTATTAAATCAAATTTTTCTTTTATTAAATATTTCTAATAAAAATTCAGAAAAATCTAAAAATAATTTTAATTTAATGTACTCTATTACACATAAAAAAAAAATGTGTATAAATTCATTAGAAAAAATTATTAAAATAGCAATTATAGGTAAACCAAATGTAGGAAAATCTACTTTAATTAATACTCTTCTTAATCAGGAAAGAATGGTTACCCATGATCAACCAGGTACTACTAGAGATTCTATTTTTCATTTGATTAAACATGATAAAAAAAAATATATTTTTTTTGATACAGCTGGTGTAAAAAAGAAAAAAAACATTAATCAAAAAATAGAAAAACTTTCTGTATATAAAACTTTAAACACTCTCAAATTAGTAAATATTGCATTACTAGTTATTGATGCTGAAAATGAAATATCAGATCAAGATTTATATTTATTTCATTGTATAAAAAATTATAGTTGCCCCATTGTTATAGTATTAAATAAATGTGATCTGATTTCTAACAAAAAAAGAATAGAAATTATTCATTCCAGAAAATTAAAATTTATGAATTACGTAAAATATCATTTTATTTCAGCAAAGAAAAAAACAGGAATAAACAAATTATTTCAACTAATTGAACAAGCCTTTTATCATTCTACTAGAAAATTTAAAACTTCACAGATAACAGACATTTTACAATTGGCAATAAAAAATCATAAACCACCAATATACAATAAACATCAAATTAAAATAAAATATGCACATATTGGTAGGTATAATCCTATTACCATAATTATTCATGGAAATAAATTAGAAAATTTATCTTTGAATTATAAAAAATATCTTACTAATTTTTTTCAATCTAAATTAAATATTGTAGGTTCTTCTATCATTTTATATTTTAAAACAAATAGAAATCCTTTTTATCATAAAAATTGATTAAGAAATTAATGAATTATTGATTTATAGTGTATTTAGGAATCTCAATTTTTACATCTTTATTTCCAATTTTAGCCTGACAACTTAATCTACTATTTTCTTTTAAATTCCATGCACGATCTAATATATCTTCTTCTTTTTCATGACATATAGATAGTGAAGATAATCCTTGATGAACATAACAATGACAAGTTGTACAAACACATGATTTTTCACAAGCATGTTCAATATTAACATTATTATTTAAAGCTATGTTTAAAATTGTTTCTCCTTCTGTGGCATGGAATATACCGCCCTTTGGTAAAAGAATTTCATGAGGTAAAATTATAAGTTTTGGCATAGTTTTTCTTATTTAATATTTTAATGAAAATATATTTTTATATTTTTAATATTTCTGTATTTAAAAAAGTATAATAAAGAATTGAAATGATTTTTATTTTTTAACTTTTTTTTAAAAAGTTTACAGTGATTTTTTGTTTAATTTTCGTAGATTTAATTTTTGCCATAACCGATAATAATCCATTTACATCGATTTGAAAATTAACTACGATTATTATTTTTCCAGCTGGTTTTGATGGAATATTTTTTAAAACAAAACGAGATAAAGATCGACAATCTTTTACTAGTTCTTTTTCACCTTGCACGACATGTATTAATATTGTTTTTTGTCCATCTTTGAATGTGGTAAAAATTTTGGTTTTAGAAGTGGGTAATTTAGTGTTCTTTAGGATAATTTTTTCTACTGTTTCTCCAATTACTTCAATACCTAAAGATAATGATACTACGTCTAATAATATAAAATTGTTTTTGTTGTTATTACAAGTTAACATATTAGCTTGAATTGCAGCTCCTGCAACAACAACTTGATCAGGATTAATAGAACTTAATGGTTCTTTCTGAAAAAAATCAGCAATTTTTTTTCGTAAGATTGGAATATATGTAGAACCTCCTACTAAGATAATTTCTTCTATATTTTTTAAATCAATATTGGCATCGTGTAATACTTTTTGACATATTCTTAATGTTTTTAGAATTAATGGTTCAATTATAGAATTAAATTCTAATCTAGTAATTTTATAAAATTTTTGATCATTTAGTTGGAATTTTATACAATCTATAGAAGTTAATTTTATTTTTATCGATTTAGCAAGATGTAATAATTTTCTTTGTGTAAAGTTATTTATTTCAGTATTTAATAAATTTGTTTTTTTTAATATATAATCAATTAATAATTGATCAAAATCATCTCCACCTAAATGAATATTTCCAGAAGTAGCTAATACTTCAAAAATTCCTTCATGTAGTTTTAAAATAGAGATATCAAAAGTTCCTCCTCCTAGGTCATACACAGCAATAGTTTTATTTTTTTTAGAATACAATCCATATGAAATAGCAGCTGCTGTTGGTTCATTAATTAATCTTATGACGTTTAATTTACATAATTCAGCTGATTTTTTTATCTCTTGTCGTTGTTTTTCATCAAAATGTGCTGGAACAGTAATTACTGTATTTTTAAATTCTTGATTAAAAGTTGATATTACCCTATTTCTTAACGTCATGAAAATTTGACTACATACTTCTACTATATTTTTTTTTCCGTTATTTGTAATAAAAGATAGTGTATTATTCGTATTATTTTTTAAATGATAGGGCAAATTAGGATATAATTTTTTTATTTCCGTATAAGAATATCCAATTAAACGTTTTACAGAAATAATTGTATTAATAGGATCATTAATAACCATATTTTCCGCTTGCCAACCTACAAGAGTTTTGTTAGGAATTGAATAATTAACTATTGATGGTAATAATGCTCGATTATATTTATCTGTAATAATGTAAACATTATTTTTAATTACAGTAGATACTAGAGAATATGTAGTGCCAAAATCAATTCCAATAGATAACTCTGAAATTTTTTTAAATGTATTATTTTTTTTATTAATTTTATTTAACGTTATCATAACAATTTTCCAAAGTTTTCTTAATCATTTATTTCTTTTATATTATTAATAAGTTTATTAATAAAAAATAATTTACATAATATATTATGAGCTAGTATCCATTTTTTTTTATTACATAGCATTTTTAGTTGTTCGATGTATATTTTTTTATCTTTTTTAATTTGGATTAATATTTTATCTTTTTTATCTTTATTTTGTTTTATTTCTTCAAATAATTTTAATTGTATTTTTAAAAAATTTGAGTCTAAAAAACTTTCTTTATTAATATTTTTTTTTATATTGTTAAGAAATAATAAATGTTCCGCTCTTGTTAATATGTTTTTTAAAATACAATATCCTTTATTAAGTAAAATAGAATTTTTTAGATATAATTTGTTGTCAGTTTTTTTGTGTTTTTTTCGTTCATATGTATCTGGATGAAATTTTTTTTGTAATTTATAATATTTAATTGTAAGATTATTAATATCTAATTCTATTTTTTGAGGAATTTTAAATAATTTAAAATAATTCATAATGTTTAATATATTATTTAATAAAATTAAATTTGTAATGTAATAGTATAATTATTATAATTTAAAAAAAATTAATAGATATTAACTATTATTTTGTTTATATTAAATAAAAAATATATTCAATTTCCATCTAAAATAATAATATATTTTTTTTTAATTATGTTAAAGTACAAAATTTATGCACTTTAACATACATTAAAAATGTTTTACAAAATACATTTTTTTTTAGAAATTATAAATTTTATTTATTTTTACTTTTATAATCGGTAATAGCAGCTTTAATAGCGTCTTCTGCTAGAATTGAACAATGTATTTTTACTGGAGGTAAATCAAGTTCTTGTGCAATATTAGTATTTTTTATATTTTCTGCTTCTTTTAAAGACTTTCCTTTAATCCATTCAGTTGCTAAAGAACTAGAGGCAATTGCTGAACCACAACCATATGTTTTAAAACATGCATCTTGTATAATTCCATTTTCGTTAACTTTAATTTGTAGTTTCATAACATCTCCGCATGCTGGAGCACCTACTATTCCACTGCCAATGTTTGTATCTTCATTTTTAAAAGATCCTACGTTTCGAGGATTTTCATAGTGATCCATGACTTTTTTACTGTATGTCATATTTTTTTCTCATATTGAATTAGTTATGAGTCCATTTAATATTATTTAAATCAATTCCAGATTTGTACATTTCCCAAAGTGGTGATAAATTTCTTAAGTGTGTTATAGATTTATGAACTGCTTTAATAGTATAATCAATTTCTTTTTGAGTGGTGAATCTTCCTAAGGAAAAACGAATAGAACTATGTGCTAATTCATCTTTTAGTCCTAGTGCACGTAGTACATAAGAGGGTTCTAAACTAGCTGATGTACAAGCTGAACCCGATGATACTGCTAGATTTTTTAATGCCATAATTAAAGATTCACCTTCTACATAATTAAAACTAACATTTAAAATATGAGGAACACTATTCTCTATATTACTATTTAAATATACTTCTTCAATGTTTTTAATACCGTCCCATAAATAATTTCGGAGTTTTTTTATACGATTATAGTCTTCATTTATTTTTTTTTTGGCAATATCAAATGCTATTCCCATACCTACAATTTGATGTACAGGCAATGTGCCTGATCGCATTCCTCTTTCATGACCACCACCATGAATTTGTGCTGATAGACGAACTCTAGGTTGTCTTCGAACATATAGTCCACCGATTCCTTTTGGCCCATATACTTTATGTGAAGATAACGACATTAAATCTATTTTTAGTTCTTTTAAGTTTAAATTTAACTTTCCTATACTTTGTGCAGCATCTACATGAAAAAATATTTTTTTTAACTTGCATATTTTAGAAATTTCATAAATATTTTGTATTATTCCTGTTTCATTATTTACATGCATTATAGATACTAAAATAGTATTTTTATTAATATTTTTTTTTAATTTGTTTAAATCAATTAAACCATTTTTTAGAGGAGTTAAATATGTAATTTTAAAACCTTTATTTTCAAGATATCTACAAGTATCTAAAACTGCTTTATGTTCAGTTTTACATGTAATGATATGTTTTCCTTTTTGTTGATAAAATTCTGCAATACCTTTAATAGCTAAATTATTTGATTCAGTTGCACCTGAAGTAAAAATTATTTCTCGAGAATCAACATGAATTAAATTAGCAATTTGATTTCTTGCTATATCAATGGCTTCTTCAGCTTTCCAACCAAATTGATGAGAACGAGATGCTGAATTTCCAAATTCTCCTTCTTTTGTTAAATATTTTATCATTTTTTTTACAACTTCTGGTTCAACAGGAGTAGTTGCTGCATAATCTAAATAAATTGGAAATTGCATTTAAGTGATGTCCTTAAATTTTAAGTTAAATATTTTATTTTTTATAAAAAATTTTATAAAATAGTTTTAAAATTTGTTTATAGACTTGAATTTTATTTCATAGTACAATGTATAGATAGTATGGTTAATTTTATTATAGGAAAATAATTAGTTTATTTTCTAATAAAAGTTTAGGGACGTAACTCAATTGGTAGAGTATCGGTCTCCAAAACCGAAAGTTGGGGGTTCAAATCCCTTCGTCCCTGAAAATAATAAAGATTTATTATTAACTCTTCTTGAATATATTTAAAATATAATATAATTCGAAAAAATTATTTTTAATTAGAAGTTTTTTTACTTAATTCAATAAATTTCATATATAAAAGTGTATTTATATACATTTTTATTTTTTGTATTTATGTTGATTAATTTTATTATAATTTAATATTAACTTATATTTTTTTGAAAAAATATAAAAATATTTAATTATTTTATATTTAAAAATTTTACTTGATTGAATAAGAATTTATTTTTATAGGAATATATAAAACATGCCGAGATATCGTTCTTCTGTGACTACTCAAGGTCGAAATATGGCTGGAGCAAGAGCTTTATGGCGAGCAACAGGTATGTCTGATGATGATTTTAAGAAACCCATTATAGCTGTAGTAAATTCTTTTACTGAATTTGTTCCTGGACATATTCATTTAAGAAAATTAGGTAGTTTAGTATCTCAACAAATTAAGTTACACGGGGGTGTTTCAAAAGAATTTAATACTATAGCTATAGACGATGGAATTGCGATGGGACATTCAGGAATGTTGTATTCATTACCTTCTCGTGAATTGATTGCTGATTCAGTAGAATATATGATTAATGCTCATTGTGTAGATGCTATGGTATGTATTTCTAATTGTGATAAAATTACACCTGGAATGTTGATGGCTGCTTTGCGCTTAAATATTCCTTGTGTTTTTGTATCTGGTGGTCCTATGGAATCAGGTAGAATTACTATAGCAGATACAGAAATAAAATTAGATTTAGTAGATGCTATTACATATAGTGCAAATTCCAGCTTTTCTAAAGAAATGATAAATAAAATTGAAAAGTCAGCATGTCCGACTTGTGGTTCATGTTCTGGTATGTATACTGCTAATTCTATGAATTGTTTAATGGAAGCTTTAGGTTTATCGTTACCGGGTAATGGTACTATTTTAGCTACACATGTAGATAGAAAAAAATTATTTTTACAAGCTGGAAAAATTATAGTTAAAATTACAAAGGAGTATTATGAAAATAATAATCAAAGGTTTTTACCTCGTAATATAGCTAATAGAAAATCATTTTGCAATGCTATGACATTAGATATTGCTATGGGAGGTTCTACAAATACCGTTTTACATTTATTAGCTGCTGCTCAAGAAGGTAAAATTAATTTTAAATTATCAGATGTTGATTTATTATCTCGTAAAACTCCAAATTTATGTAAATTAGCTCCTAATAGTGATTTGTATCATATAGAAGATTTTCATCGAGCTGGTGGAGTTATTAGCATATTAGAAGAATTGAATAAAATTGATTTATTATATAGAAATACATTTAATATTTTGGGATTAACTTTAGAAGAAATGTTACTGAAATATTGTATTACTAATTCTAATAATATTAAACATACTAAATTTTTTTATGCAGCTCCTTCTGGGAAGAGGACTATTGAACCTTTTTCTCAATCAAATAGATGGGATTCTTTAGATATAGATCGTAGAAAGGGTTGTATTCGTGCTAAAAAGTATGCTTTTAGTTTAGATGGAGGTTTAGCTGTTTTATATGGAAATATTGCTCAAGATGGTTGTATTGTAAAAACTGCTGGTGTGGGTGCTAACAATTTAGTATTTTGTGGTCAAGCATTAGTTTATGAAAGTCAAGAAGAAGCAGTATTTGGAATTTTAAATAAAAAAGTTCGTAAAGGTACTGTTATTGTTATTCGATACGAAGGTCCGAAAGGAGGACCAGGTATGCAGGAAATGTTATATCCGACATCTTATTTAAAATCCATGGGATTAGATAAATATTGTGCTTTAATAACAGATGGACGTTTTTCTGGAGGAACTTCTGGTTTATCAATAGGACACATTTCTCCTGAAGCAGCTAATCAAGGTGCTATTGCTTTGATTAAGTCTGGTGATATGATTAATATTGATATTCCTAATCGTTTTCTTAATTTAGATATTACTGAAGAAGAGTTGTATTTGAGAATAGATGAACAAAAAAGTAGAGGTGTGAATGCTTATACACCGTTATATAGAAAACGATTTATTACTTCTTCGTTAAAGGCATATGCTAAATTTGCTACTAGTGCTGACAAAGGTGCAGTTAGAAAAATATAATTAAGTATAAATAAAAAATATAGTATTTTTTTGACATTGGGAAATATTTATTATGGGTAACTATTTTAATTCTTTATCTTTTCGTGAAAAATTAATTCAATTACAGACATGTAAATTAATAAGTAAAAGTAATTTTTCTGAGAATTTTAAAATTTTAAAAGGAAAAAAAATTGTAATTATTGGATGTGGATCTCAAGGGTTAAATCAGGGTTTAAATATGAGAGATTCTGGTCTTGATGTATCTTATGTATTACGTAACGAGTCTATTAAAAATAAAAACTTTTCTTGGCAAAACGCAGTCGATAATGGTTTTGTTGTAGGTGCATATAAAGATCTTATACCTTATGCTGATTTGGTAATTAATTTAGCCCCAGATAAACAACATCAAAAAATAGTAGATTATTTGCAGAATTTAATGAAAAAAAATTCTATTCTTGGATTTTCTCATGGATTTAATATTATAGAAGTAGGTCAAAGAGTACGAAAAGATATTACGGTTATTATGGTTGCTCCTAAATGTCCTGGAACAGAAGTTAGAGAAGAATACAAACGAAATTTTGGTGTACCAACATTAATTTCTGTTCATTCTAAAAATGATCCTAATAATATAGGTTTACAAGCTGCAAAAGAATGGGTTACTGCTATAGGTGGGCATCGAGCTGGAGTTTTATATTCTTCTTTCTCTGCAGAAGTAAAATCAGATTTAATGGGTGAGCAAACTATATTGTGTGGATTGATTCAGACTGCTTCAATATTATGTTATAATAAACTACTTATTCAAGGGCATGATTGTAACTATTCAGGACAACTTGTTCAATTTGGATGGGAAGTAATTACAGAAGCTTTAAAACAAGGTGGTATTTCACTGATGTTAGATAGGTTATCTAATACAGCTAAAATCAGAGCTTGTGTATTGTCAGATAATTTAAAAACACTTTTTTTTCCACTATTTCGTAAGCATATGGATGATATAATTTCAGGAGTTTTTTCTAGAAATATGATGTTAGATTGGAATGATGGTGATAAACAATTAATTGCTTGGAGAAAAGATATTCAAGAAACTGCTTTTGAAAAATATGATTTTGAAAAAAATATTTCAATATTAGAACATGAATATTTTGAAAATGGATTATTTATGGTTGCAATAATTAAAGCTGGAGTAGAATTAGCTTTTGAAGTTATGGTAGAAACAGGTATTACACAGGAATCAGCATATTATGAATCTCTTCATGAATTACCTTTAATTGCAAATACTATTGCTAGAAAAAGACTTTATGAAATGAATTTAGTTATTTCTGATACAGCAGAATATGGTAGTTATTTATTTTATAATTCAGCAGTTTTTTTATTAACAAATTTTATGAATACATTACAATATGGTGATTTAGGTAATAAATTATCTGATAACAAAATTGATAATACATATTTAAATTCTTTAAATACTAAAATTAGAAATCATCCAATAGAAATTGTTGGTAAACAATTAAGAAGTTATATGACTAATATGAAATCAATTAACATTGTGAAATAATTACACGTTGCAATTGTTTATAAATATATATAAAAGATGTTTTTTATATAAATTTTTATTGTTTTAACTAGGACTGAAATTTTTATGTCATTAAATGAATCTCAGATAGAAGCAATAAATTATATTTCTGGTCCTTGTTTGGTTTTGGCTGGTGCTGGATCAGGAAAAACGAAAGTTATTGTTAATAAGATAATTCATTTAATTAAAGTATGTAATTATGATCCTAAAGAAATTTTAGCTATTACATTTACAAATAAAGCTGCTTATGAAATGCAGAAAAGGGTATTAAATTTATTACCATTATCTTTAAAATGTATTTATGAAACAAATATTTCTACATTTCATGCATTAGGTTTGAAAATTATAAAATCTGAATTGAAATTATTAAAATTAAAACCTAATTTTTCTATTTTTGATAAATATAATCAAATAAAAGTATTACAAGAAATTATTTCTAAGAAAGATAATATTTTTTTAAAAAAAGTACAAAATGTTATTTCTAATTGGAAAAATAGATTATTAAGACCACATGAAGTAAAGAATTTTTATTATTCGTGTCAGGATATTGAATTTGCTAATTATTATAAATTATATGATTCTTATTTGAAGAAATTTAATATATTAGATTTTGATGATTTAATTTTTTTACCAACTCTTTTATTAAAAAATTATCCAGAGTCTAGAAATCGTTGGAATACTAAGATTAAATATTTATTAGTAGATGAATATCAAGATACTAATTTCATTCAGTATGAATTAATAAAATTATTGAGTAATAAAAAATCTAATTTTACTTTTGTAGGTGATGATAATCAAGCTATTTATTCTTGGAGAGGTGCTAACATTAATAATTTTTTATTATTAAAAAAAGATTATGATTGTTTAAGAATTATAACCATGAAACGTAATTATCGTTCTTCTGGAAGAATTTTAAAAATAGCGAATAAACTAATACAAAATAATTTAATTTTTTTTGAAAAAGAGTTGTTTTCAAATTTTAATTATGGACCAGTTATAGAAATAATATCAGCTAAGAATGAGAGTGATGAAGCTAAAAAAGTATTAGCAAGAATAATGTTACATAAATTAACTAATAACACTCAATATAAAGATTACGCTATTTTATATAGAAGTAATTATCAAGTTAAAATTTTTGAGAAATTTTTAATTCAGTTTAAAATTCCATATCAGATTTTAGAGAATAAATCGTTTTTTTCTTTATCTGAAATTAAAGATTTAGTGTCATATTTACGTTTGATTATTAATCCAAATGATGATATTGCATTTTTAAGAATAATTAATAAACCATTAAGAGGAATTGGATTAATTACTGTAAATAAATTAAAAAAATTTGCTAAATTTAAACAAAAAAGTTTATTTATTGTTAGTTCTAGTATAGATTTAGAATCTATTGTGTCGAAACGTATTTTTAAGAGATTGCAGGAATTTGTTTTTTTAATAAAAAATATTTCATTACAACTTCAATCAGATCCTTTTAGGACATTACAGGAATTTTTAGTTAAAACACGATATTTGGAATGGTTAACTAAAAGATATGATAATTTAAATTTACGCAATCAAAGTATTAACAATGTTTTAATTTTTTTAAATTGGATTATTTGTGAAGTACAAAAAAAAATTGTTTTAGATAAATCTATTATAAATATTTTATTTGAAATAATTTCAGACTTTGTTGTACAAATTTCATTAAATAATGATGAAAAACATAATTCTAATTGTCTTCAATTAATGACTTTACATGCATCAAAAGGATTAGAGTTTTTATATGTTTTTATTGTAGGAGTAGAAGAAGGAATTTTACCTCATTATCGTAGCATTATTAAAAAACATGTAGATGAAGAACGAAGATTAATGTATGTTGGAATTACTAGAGCAAAAAAAGAGTTGTTTTTTAGTTATTCTATACAGCGTTTTCAATATGGTGTTTTAATAGATACTAAACCTAGTAGATTTTTATTAGAGTTACCGAATGATGATTTATCTTGGGGATACAATAAAATTTTCAGTTAAATAGAATAGCCATGTATAGTAATTTTAATCAGATTTGCTTTAATTCGTAGAATTAATAATTCATATTTTTTATTATTGAGATGTGTTTTATATATATCTATTATAGAAGTTATTGTCTTAATTTATTAAGTCATGATATTTTATATTTAATATTTTTTAAAAAATAATTATTTGTTTTTAGAGGAAATAATGGATAATTATATTATAGAGTTAAGTGATAGTACTTTTAAACAATATATATTAGAATCTAAAAAAATGATATTGTTAGATTTTTGGGCAGATTGGTGTACTCCATGTAAAATTTTAGCACCTATATTGGAAGAGGTTGCCCGAGAATATAAAGATAAATTAATTATAGCTAAAATTAACGTTGACTTAAATCCTAAAATTGTACTTAAATATGCTATTAGAGGTATTCCGGCATTATTATTATTTAAAAATAGTAAGTTAATGGATACAAAAATAGGTTCTATTTCTAAACATCAACTCAATGATTTTTTAAAAACTAATTTAGAATAAATTATTATTTTTTAAAATCAATTTAATTTTAAAATATGATTTAAATTCTAGATTTAATACTACCGTTATGGTAGTATTAAATGCTTTGAAATTTTTTAAAATTTGAATCAAGGTTAGTTATTTTTAAAATTTTTTTTAAAACAATATCGTATAAGTAAAAATTATTAAATGATTATATTTTTTATTTTTGTACAAATTATTTTAAAAATTATTTTAAATTTATTAAGAAAAGCATTATTATGAATCTTACGGCATTAAAAAATATACCTATATCTGAACTAATTTTTCTTGGAGATAATGCAGGATTAGAAAATTTAGCTCGAATGAGAAAACAAGATATTATTTTTTCTATACTAAAACAACATGCTAAGAGTGGAGAAGATATTTTCGGAGATGGAGTTTTAGAGATACTTCAAGATGGATTTGGTTTTCTTCGTTCTTCTGATAGTTCTTATTTGGCTGGACCTGATGATATATATGTATCTCCAAGTCAAATTAGGAGATTTAATTTACGTACAGGAGATACTATTTCTGGAAAAATACGCCCTCCTAAAGAAGGAGAAAGATATTTTGCTTTACTAAAAGTCAATAAAGTTAATTATGATAAACCTGAAAATGCTAGAAGTAAAATTCTATTTGAAAATTTAACACCTTTACATGCAAATTCTCGATTGAGAATGGAAAGAGGAAATGGATCAACAGAAGATCTAACGGCTCGTGTATTAGATTTAGCATCTCCTATTGGATTGGGACAACGTGGTTTAATTGTCGCTCCTCCTAAAGCAGGTAAAACTATGTTGTTACAAAATATAGCACAGAGTATAGCTTATAATCATTTTGATTGTGTATTAATTGTATTATTAATTGATGAAAGACCAGAAGAAGTCACTGAAATGCGTAGATTAGTCAAGGGAGAAGTCATAGCATCTACATTTGATGAACCTGCATCTAGACATGTTCAAGTATCGGAAATGGTTATTGAAAAAGCTAAGCGATTAGTCGAACATAAAAAAGATGTTATTGTACTATTAGACTCTATTACTAGATTGGCAAGGGCATATAATATTGTTGTTCCAGCATCAGGAAAAGTATTAACAGGAGGTGTTGATGCTAATGCTTTACATAGACCTAAGCGTTTTTTTGGAGCTGCACGAAATGTAGAAGAAGGGGGTAGTTTGACTATTATTGCTACTGCATTAATTGATACTGGATCTAAGATGGACGAAGTGATATATGAAGAGTTTAAGGGAACTGGAAATATGGAATTACCCTTATCTCGAAAAATAGCAGAAAAAAGAGTTTTTCCTGCTATTGATTATAATAGATCTGGAACTAGAAAAGAAGAATTGTTAACTACACCTGATGAATTGCAAAAAATGTGGATTTTACGTAAGATTATTCATCCTATGGGAGAAATAGATGCAATGGAATTTTTAATTAATAAGTTATCGATGACAAAAACAAATAATGAATTTTTTGATATGATGAAGCGTTCTTAGTGTGTTTGTTTAAATATTTTAGTTTTAATAAATTTTAAATATTTATCAAATGATATTAATTTGATTTTTGTTAAATTAATATATTTTTTCAAATAAAAATTTATTAAAAATAAAATAATTATAAAAATAAAAATTACTAGACATTTTATCAAAATAAATTTAATATTAAATATATTTTATATAATATATTATATAAAATATATTTTGCGTCTGTAGCTCATTTGGATAGAGCACTACCCTCCGAAGGTAGGTGTGACAGGTTCAAATCCTGTCAGACGCAGAGAACATTTATGTACAATTTTTTATTTATTTTTTTTTGAAGTTTTTATTGTTATTTATATAAATTGGTGGCTATAGCTCAGTTGGTAGAGTCCTGGATTGTGATTCCAGTTGTCATGGGTTCGAGCCCCATTAGCCACCCAAAATTTTTATATTAATATCTATTTTTAGTTTAAAATAATATTTTTTTTTCGGTGAGTAGCGCAGCTTGGTAGCGCAACTGGTTTGGGACCAGTGGGTCGAAGGTTCAAATCCTTTCTCACCGAGTATATATTTTAAATTTTTTTAGAGTTGTAATTTAGATAAATATTTTATTGTTAGAGAAGTAGTATATATTTAATATTTTATCGTGTTATTTGTATAATAGTATGTTAAATTTCAATAATGATAATTTTTTTATTTATATTTTTCTAGAGATGTAGTGTTTTGATTGATTGTGATTGAAATTAAAAAATTGTGTTAGATAATATTAATTTACAACAATTTTTTAGATAACTGATTTTTCATTGATTTAAAATATTTTGCAATATTTTGTTATATAAATTTTAAATTTAAATTTTTTATAAAATTAAATTATATTTTTTATTACCGTATAATTTATTTTTATAATTGTTTTATTTGTTTTATATTAAAATTTAATAAGTTTATTTTTATTGAATTTTACAAGATTTTTTAAGTATTTCCCAAAAGTTTTTTTTAGTTCGAATGCATATCCATTGGTTATTGATGTATTGGAAATGGTATCCATTTTTATTTGTTGCTAACCAAATTTGGTATAATGATTCTTGTTTGTTAATAATAATTTTATTATTGTTGCTTAATGTGATAGTTATAATATTTTGATGTATGTCATAATCAATATCATTTTTTTCTTGATATTTATCGATTTTATTTTCAATATTTAGAAATAGTTGTTCAACTAATTTATTGTAATTATTTTGTAATAATATAGTTTTTTTTTTTCATTTTAAATTCCTTGTACAATTTAAAATTATATTATGTTTTTTAGTATTCAGATAAATTTTTAAATTGAATTAATTTAGATAGAATTCAAATTTAATTTATAATTTTATCATAAATACCAAATAATAGTAATATTTTAATTTAAAAATTTATTTAATAAAATATATATATGATTAATGAAAATTCCAAATTAAAATTTTCTAAGATGCACGGTTTAGGTAATGATTTTATAGTGATAGACATGATTAGGCAAAATGTATCTATTACACAAACTATAGTTAAAAATTTATCTAATAGATATACTGGAATAGGTTTTGATCAACTGTTATTAGTTGATTATTCTAAAAATGCAAATGCAGATTTTCATTATAGGATTTTCAATTCAAATGGTATAGAAGTGACTCAGTGTGGCAATGGAGCTAGATGTTTAGCTTTGTTTATATTATTAAATAATCTTTCAAAGAAAACTGTATTTTCTGTACATACTAATATTAATTCAATATTAATTTTAAAAATATTAGATAATAAAAATGTTTGCGTGAATATGGGAATTCCTTCTTTTGAACCGAATGATATTCCTTATTTAATTCAGTATACTCCTAAACCATATACGATAAAAATTTTTGATTATGTATTAAATTTTGATGTGGTATCGATAGGAAATCCTCATTGTATTATTTATGTGAATAATTTGGATGCATATCCAGTTCAAAAGATAGGTTCTATGTTATCTATTCATAAATCATTTCCTAAAGAAATCAATGTAAGTTTTGTAGAAATATTGTCTTTAAATAACATTTCTATAAGAGTTTATGAACGGGGTGTTGGAGAAACTTTATCATGTGGAAGTGCAGCATGTGCTGCTGTAGCTATAGGAATTAATAAAGGATTATTACGTGATAAAGTTAAAGTTAGATTTTTAAAAGGATGTTTAGATATTATGTGGAAAGGTGGTAAAAATGGATTATATATGATAGGTTCAGCTACTCATGTTTATGATGGATATGTTAATTTATGTAATTTTTTATAAATAGAATAATAGTTATAAAATTTATATATTTTAAGTTGTATTTATTGTTTATAATATTTTAATATATAAATTAGTTATTTTTTATTAAAAATAATTATTTTTAATTTGTAAGTTAAATAATAGTTTTGATACTGTTATTAAAATAATATATATAAAAATTACAAATGTATTACTTTGTGTAAGATTTTTCATTATGAAACTTAAAATTTTTTCATGTCATAAAAATTATATACAACGTGGTAGTCAAGCTTTTACAGAAGTTACCATAGCTCTTTTTTTAGCTGGTTTTTCAACTTTTTCTCTATTATATTGTGTACAACCTATTCTTTTTTTATTTTCTAAAGAATTTTCTTTGAGTCCTGTACAAAGTAGTTTGTTTTTATCAGCACCTACAGCAATGATGTCTATTGGGATGTTATTTGCAGGTCCGTTATCAGATTCAATAGGTAGAAAGGTAGTTATGTCTACTTCTTTATTTTTAGCTTCTTTTTTGACTTTTTTTTGTTCAGGTATGAGTACTTGGGAAAATATTGTTTTAATGAGAGCTTTAACAGGATTAGCATTGAGTGGAGTAGCATCAGTAGCTATGACATATTTAAGTGAGGAAATGCATCCTGGGATTTTGTCTTTTTCTATAGGATTGTATATTAGTGGAAATACTATTGGTGGTTTTGCAGGAAGGTTTTTGAGTAGTTTGTTATGTGAATATTTTTCATGGAATGTTGCTTTAGAATTTATAAGTTTTTTGGCGTTTGCATTTTCTATTTTGTTTGTATTTTTATTACCTACATCAAAAAATTTTTCTTCTGTAAATTTAAATTTTCGTCATATTGTTTCAAATTTTTTAAGACAATGGAAACATCCAGTTACATCTAAGTTGTTTTGTATGGGGTGTTTATTAATGGGGAGTTTTATAACGATTTTTAGTTATATTGGATATAGATTAATATTAAAGCCTTTTTATTTTAATCAAACTTCTATAGGTTTGTTATCAGTAATTTATTTAATAGGTGTATATAGTTCTCCTCAAGCGGGTATTCTTATTAGAAAATACAAAAAAAGTATTATATTAATAACGGCATTAATGATGATGATTTTTGGTATTTTAGTTACGCAGTGGAATACAATGTTTTTAGTTATTTTAGGTTTGATATTATTTTCGGCTGGTTTTTATGCAGCTCATTCTGTTACTAGTACTTGGATTAGTCAACAATCAAAAGAAAGTAAGGGATCAACTTCTTCGATTTATTTGTTTTCTTACTATTTAGGATCAAGTGTTTTTGGAACTGTTAGTGGAATATTTTGGTCTGTAGGGGAATGGTTAGGAATTTCAATTTTTGTGATTAGTTTTTTACTTATTGGAATATTTTTTGCAATGAAATTGCTAAAATATCAAAAAACTATAATATAGAATTAGTATTAAAATATTCTATATAATGAATTTTTATTAATTGTATATGGATGATATTTTCATATAAATTTATATAATGATATAGAACTATTGTTTATGTGAATTATATGATATAAAATATTCCTTAAAAATAATATTATTATAGTACATTTTATATTTTGTATTTTATTTTAAATAATGTATTATATCTATATCTTTAAAAAATGGTTTAAAGATTATGCTTCATTATTTTTCTACTGTATATTTTAATCATGTGTTGATTTTATGTATTTGTTTGTTGTGCATATTTATTTATGAAGCGGTTAATGGTTTTCATGATGCAGCAAATTCAATAGCTTTAGTTACTTATACTCGTTCCACTAATGAAAAAACAGCTATATTAATGTCAGGGATGTTTAATTTTTTTGGTGTCTTTTTTGGTGGTTTAAGTGTTGCTTATGCTATAATTTATTTGTTACCTAATAATTTATTATTAAATATTAATACTTTATCTGGTTTAAAAGCAATTTTTTCTATATTATTATCTGTAATTCTATGGAATTGTTTTACGTGGTTCATGAGTTTACCTACCTCTAGTTCGCACACATTAATTGGAGCTATTATTGGAATTAATGTTGTTAATGTGTTTATCAGTCATTTTTCTATTTTTAGTTTGATTAGCTTAAAAAAAATAATATATGTTTTTTTATCTTTAATTTTATCTCCGATATTTGGGTTGGTGATAGCTGGAAGTTGTGTATTTTTATTAAAAACTTTTTATTGTTTTATGAAATTAAAATCTTGTATTAATATGTCTCCTGCAAGTGATATAAATCAAGATGATAAAAAATCATTATTTTGGATAAAATTAACATTAATTTTGTCTTCTTTAGGAATAAGTTATTTTCATGGATCTAATGATGGCCAAAAGGGAATTGGTTTAGTAATGTTAGTTTTAATTTGTATTTTCCCATCTCAATATTTAATAAATTTGAATATGTCTACGTATGGATTAGTAAAAATTAAATTATCTGTTGATAATTTAGAAAAATACTATTTAAGTAATAGGTATTTAATAGATAAGAATTTAAGTGGTGTTATTTCAAAAGAAATTATTGAACCATTATTATTTGTAAAAAAGATTGATTGTAAAAAAAATAGTGGTATATTAAATATTATTGATTTTGTAAAAAATTTGTTGTATAAAGTCTCAAGCTATAAAGAATTAAATGTTATTCAGTGTGATCAGTTACGTAAATCTTTATTATGTTTAGGAAATTTTATAGATGTTTTAAATCATATATTAATAATTAAAGCAAAAGATAAATATTTTTTGTGTGATTTGAAAAAAAATTTATTAAAAACTATTGAATATGCACCTAATTGGGTTATTATTTTTGTTGCATTATCTCTTTCAGTTGGAACAGTAATAGGATGGCGTCGTATTACGAATACTTTTCAAAATAAATTGGGACGAAAAGAGATAACATACGTTCAAGCTATATCTACTCAATTAACTACAGCAGCTTCTGTAAGTTTAGCCAGTTATTCAGGTATGCCTGTTTCAACGACACACATTATGTTTTCTTCGTTAGTAGGTACAATGTTAGTAAATAAAAGTGGTGTTCAAATTAAAACAATTAAGAAAATTATTATTACTTGGTTATTAACAATTCCTATTTCTATATTTTTATCAAGTATATTATATTGGATTAGTATTAATTATTTTTAATTATTATATAGAATGCATTTATTTTATAGTTTTATGTTTATAATGTTATCTGATAAATTTGATATTAAGGAAAATATAAGTATGAATTATAAACATATTTTAGTAATGATAGATTTATCTTCAGAAAGTTATTTTTTAATGAAAAAAGCAAGTTTAATTTCTAGTTTTTGTGATACTAAGATATCTATAATTTATATAAATGTTAATTACTCTAATATGTATCCAGGATTGATTGATGTAGACAGTAGACATTTGCATGTATATTGTGGTATGAAACAAATTAGTAATATATTAAAAAGTTTTAAAGATTATATTTTTTGTCCTATTTATAAGACTTTTCTTGGGAATGGAGATTTGGTATCATGCTTGTTAAATGTGATTAAAAAGTATAATATAGACTTGGTTATCTTTGGACATTATCAGGATTTTTGGAGTAAAATGTTGTCTTCAGTACGTCAAATAATTAATTCTTTGCATATAGATATGTTAGTTGTACCTTTTCGTCCATATAATTAATTTTTATAAAAAATTTTTAAGTAGTTTGATGAAGATTTTTATTTTTAGTTTTGTTTTTTAATATATTTTTGTATTTATAAAGTTTTTAAATTTATTAAGTTGATTAATGTTAAATGTTTTTATTTAAAAGTTTTAAAAAATTAATTAAAGACTAAGATCATTTTATATGAATTTGATAAATTTAAAAATATTTTTATTAAATAAAATATTTTAGTAAATATTTTAAAGTGAATAGTAAAAATATTTATAATACTAAGATATGTTAATATTATCATGTTATATAAAATTAATATAGACAAAATAAATAGTTGTATATAACTTATATTGTTTAAAATATTTATTTTTGTTGAAAACATAAATTTAATTAAATAACGAATAAAATATTAGAGTTTATTTTTAAATTATATTTGTGATATTAAGTTATTAGTTATTTTTATGTGTGTATTTGTATAATATTTAGTTTAACATAAAAATTGAAATTTTTTAAATAAAAGAGGATGTAATATTATGTCATCCATGTCAGTTGTAAATAATTTACAACGTATAGATGTAAACAAAAAAACACAACCTCATGTTATATCTAATAACAATATTCATATTAATAATAAAAGCAATTTGAATTCATCATTAGCTGTTGATAACATTAAACATGATGATGTATTAAGTTTAGTAAATAATTCAGAGCATAAGAATAATAATTCAGTACATTCAAATATTTCTCCTAATCCGCTTATTCATTTAGAAAATACTTCTAATATTCATACTTCGATTTATAAGCCTGATTTAAAACATCATGAACCAATGAATAATTTTAAATTAGCTTTTACTTCATTGTATAATATAGCTAGTTCTTTTTTTAGTCGGCTTTTTTCTAATTTTCATTTATCTAAGATATTTAATTTAGATCCTGTTATTAAAGCTTCTCGTAAATTTGTAAATTTTGTGGTTTGTTCTTTTAATAAATTATGTGATTTTGTTTCAAATTCTTTTAATTATATTTTAAAAATAGGAAAGAATGTTGTAAATAATATTGTTAGCGTTGTAAAAAATTCTGTACAACGTGTTATTGATTTTGGAAGTAATATTTTTCATAGTATGTATAATTTTGGAAAAAATGTTATAAATAGCGTTATTAATACTACTTCAAGCGCTGTAAAAAATGTTATTGATTTTGGTAAAAATTCTGTAAATTACACAGTTAATTTAGGGAAAAAAGCGGTAAATGGTGTTGTTGATTTTGGGAAAAATGCTGTTTCTGGAATTTCTAATTTAGGTCAGGGAATATTTTCTTCAGTTGTTCATTTTTTTAAGAAAGATGATTCTTCTCATGTTGTCGTATTACATGATAGTAAAAAAAAAACTCAAACTAGATTTAGAAGAGATGCTGTGTATAAAAAAGCAATAGTTTCTGATAAAATAAAAAATTTTCTTGCTACGCATCATAAGATTTCTAGACCTTTTTGGAAAGGTTTAGATTCAATTAGTGGGCCAGAAAATTCTAAAAATATTGGAAAAAGTTTCTTTACTAGTTTTGATACTTTACGTAAAACTTCTGGATTAAATGATAAATTTTTAAATGAAAGTAAAAATTCAATTTTACAAATAGATGGAAAACAACTTTCTAAATCTTCTCCACAAGTAACGTTAGATGACTTTAAAGAGTTTGTTCCTGATTTAGAAACAAGGCAGTTAATTTCTTCTTATTCACACCAAGGAATTCTTTCTCCTGGTTATGTAGAATTATTTGCTGAACATCCAGATTTAGTTTCATTTCAACCGAAGAATTCTCAATTTTTTTATGTAGCTAATGAAATCGATAAAGGTGTTTTTCAGTTTACTGCAACAAGTCAGGCAGATTTAGAAAAAACTTATGAAACATCGGATCATAATAAATATCATTGTTTTGGAGTTCAAGCATCTATGACTTTATCAAAAGATAAGCTTCCTAATGATATAGAATATTCTTATTATTTAAGATAAAAGTTCATTTCATAAATATGATATTAAAGTTTCATTGTATTTTTTGTAAAAATATAATATAAGAATTGTTATTAGAATTTTTTGTTTTATATTTTTACTTTTTTGGAGTATATAAATAATTATATTTTATATACTCCATTTTTTTAAATTTTTTTATTTTAAAGAAGTATTTTAGGAATTTGTAATTTCTTTAAGTATATTTATATTTTGGGTATAACTTTTTTTAAATAGATTCAGTACATTTTTAGCATTTATTTTATTTTTATATAATGAATATTAAAGATATCAAAGTTTTTGTGTTAAAATTAAATTATATTTTAAGAAAATATATTTCACTTTTTTATATGAAGTAAACGATATTATTAATATTTGTTTATTAATATGAATATGTAAATTATAAAATTTTTACAAATAAAATACTTTATTAAAAAATTTTTTTATTAAAAAATTTTAAATGAATGAAATTAAAATTATTAAATGTTATTCTTTAATTTTATTTAATTGAGTAATGACAATATTTTTTTTATTTGTAATAGATTAATAGAATTAGGTATATTTTTTTTAAAACAATAATAAAAAATATTTATAGAGTTGTATTGATTAGTTTTTAAATAAGTTTTAAGTGATATTTAATTTTTTTATTCAAAATATTCGTTAATTTTTTTTGAATTTAATTTTGTTTATGAAAATTATTTAAAACAAATTAATTATTTTTATTATAATTTAATAAAGATGTATATATAATATTTTAAATTAAGTAGATGTTTACTTTTACCAATAGTGTTCGCTAGTAATATTACCCGGTTTTCGTTTCAGATTTTTAGTAAGATTTCTTTTTTTAATCAGTATATTTTTTGTTTCTTGTATCATATTTGGATTTCCGCATAACATGACATGAGAATTATTTTTTTCAATGTATAGATTAATATTTTTTTCTAGTTCTTGTGTTTCTAATAGTTGAGGGATTCTTCCTATAAGTGAAAAATTAGTTTTTTCTCGGCTTATTATAAATTTAATTTTTAATTTTCCATTATAGTTTTTTTTTAAAGTATAAATATCGTTTAAATATGAGAGATCTTTTTTGTAACGAACAGCATGGATTAAGATAATTTTATTAAATTTTTCAGTATTTTTTTTATTTTTTAATATTGATAAATATGGGCCAATACCTGTACCGGTAGATAGCATCCATAGTTTCTCACAGGGATGAATGTGATCTAGCGTAAAAAATCCTGATGATTGTTTTTTAATTTTTAATTCATCTAACTTTTTTAGATTATATATTTGAGAAGTGAATTGTCCATTCTTTATTAAAATCATATAAAATTCTAAAAATTTTTCATTTGGAGTATTCACAAAAGAATATGCTCTTTGTATTATTTTTCCATTTTTTAGTGGATATCCTAATTTAGTAAATTGACCAGCAATGAAAGGATCAATGTTTGCTTGTAAGATTAAACTAAATAAATTATTTTCCCATTTTTTTATTTTTATTATTTTAGCTACTATCCAAGTATTCATATTTTTTTAATTAATATTTTATTAAAAACTTAATTTTTATTTGTATTTGTTTTAAGTATGTTTGAGTAATAATATCATATGTTTTAATATTTTTTAATGATAGATTTAATAATTATTTAAAAGATGTTATTTGTTTTAAAATTAGTGAATTTTTTAAATTTATAATTAACATTTATTAATTTTTTAATAATATGTTTTTATATAATTTTATATATATTAAAAAGAGTTAAAGTTTTTATAGAAGATATAATATATGTATTTGTTATATTACGATTTATTTTTTTAATTATGATTAGAGTATTTAAGTAATTTTTTGATTTTGTTATCATAGAATATGATATATTTGTTAACAATATAATATTTTATTGAGTTCCATATATTGTAGTTATAGCTGTAATATCAAATTAAAACCTATAATATTTATGGAAAATAAAATGAAAAAAAAATTAATAGAACTTAATACGTTTAAGGTTAATACTTGTTATCAACCTAATCCTACTGTTATTTTTAATCAGTTATGTAAACATAAGTCTGAAACTTTATTATTAGAATCTGCAGAAGTTGATAAAAAATGTAATGTTGAAAGTATGATGATTATAGATACTGCATTAAGAATTTCAATATTATATAATATAGTTACTTTACAAGCATTTACAAAAAATGGTATAAGTTTGTTGTCTGTATTTAAATCTTTGTTGCCTAAATGTGTAATGATTTTATCAGATAAAAATCCTTTAAAAATAAAATTTCCTTTTTTTTCTTCAAATTTAGATGAAGATCAAAGATTGAAGTCATTATCTATCTTTGATGCAATTAGATTATTAATTAAAAGTGTTAAAAATATAAGTAATAATGAATTAAAATCTATGTTTTTTGGAGGTTTTTTTTCATATGATTTAATTACGAATTTTGAAAATTTACCGATATTAAAGTCTGATCAAAATTGTCCAGATTTATGTTTTTATATTTCTGAGGTATTATTGGTATTAGATCATAAACGTAGAACATCTGTGCTTCAAGTTAGTTTGTTTACTGATGATAGTTTTGAAAGAACTAGATTAAAAAATAGGTCTATAGAATTAAAGAATAAATTAAACAAAAAACTATCATCAATACAATTTTGTAAATTACAAAATATGATTTTAAAGTATGATATATCGGATAAGGAATATAATGATATCGTAGTAAATATGAAAAAATCTATTTTGAATGGTGAAGTTTTTCAAGTTGTTCCTTCAAGACGATTTTATCTTCCTTGTGTTAATCCTTTATTATCATATGATTTTTTAAAAAAGAACAATCCTAGTCCATATATGTTTTTTATGCAGGATCGAGATTTTACTTTATTTGGTGCTTCACCTGAAAGTGCATTAAAATATGATTCGTTTTCTAAGAAAGTAGAAATATATCCTATTGCAGGAACAAGACCTCGAGGAAGAGATTCAGATGGATTATTGGATTTAGATTTAGATAGTAGGATAGAACTGGAAATGAGAACTAATCATAAAGAGTTATCTGAACATTTAATGTTGGTGGATTTAGCTCGTAATGATTTAGCTAAAATTTGTAAACCAGGAACTCGTTATATAGCTGATTTAATAAAAGTAGATCGTTATTCACATGTTATGCATTTAGTTTCTCGAGTAGTTGGATTATTGCGTGAGGATTTAGATTTTCTGCATGCATATCAATCATGCATGAATATGGGTACTTTAACTGGAGCACCAAAGATTCGAGCTATGGAATTAATTGCGTCTGTTGAAAGAAAAAAAAGAGGTAGTTATGGAGGAGCTATAGGATATTTTACTGGTTTAGGAACTTTAGATACTTGCATTATAATTCGTTCTGCTTATGTGGAAAATAATATAGCAGTTATTCAATCTGGAGCTGGGATAGTATTAGATTCTATACCTCAATTAGAATCTGATGAATGTAAATATAAAGCTCAGGCAGTTTTTCAGGCTATATTTGATTCTCATACTCATTGTGCTATATAGAGTTGTATAATATGATGAATGATATATTGTTATTAGATAATTTTGATTCTTTTACTTATAATTTAGTAGATCAATTGCGTATTAATGGTCATAATGTTGTAGTGTATCGTAATACAATTCAAATAAATGTGATTTTAAATAGATTATCTCAATTAAGTAATCCTGTGCTAATATTATCTCCTGGTCCAGGAACTCCAGATTGTGCAGGTTGCATGCCTACATTATTAGTTAAATTAAGAGGAAAAATTCCCATTATAGGTATTTGTTTAGGACATCAAGCTATAGTAAAGATGTATGGCGGAGAAGTGGATTATTCTGGAGAGGTGTTGCATGGAAAAACATCTTTAGTATCTCATGATAATAAAGCAATGTTTAAGAATATGCCTAATCCATTTTCTGTGGCAAGGTATCATTCTTTAGTATGTAGTGTAATTCCAAAAAATTTAGTAGTTAATGCATATTTTAATGATATGGTTATGGCTGTGAGAAACAATTATGACAAAATTTGTGGTTTTCAATTTCATCCAGAATCTATTTTGACTGTTTTAGGCGCTAAATTTTTACAAAAAACTATACAATGGACTCAGTTTTAAATTTTAAAATATTTTTTAAAAAAATTTTTTATTGTATACTATTTTTTAAAATGAGCATTTTAATTTTATATAATTAAATTTATAAATATATTTTTTAGAAGTGTTATATGTGTAGTTATTAAAAATTTTTTAATATTGTTAGTTAGAGAAGATTAATAAAAAATATATTACTACTTGATTATTTTTGACTAATTTTAAATTTAATATGGTAATTTAATAAGTTTTATAAAATAAATTAAAAAATATTTTAAAAAAATTATACAGTTGATTGAGTAGATTTAATATTAAAAATTTTTTAATTTATTTATTTGATTAATTAATATAGTTTTTAAAAATATATTTTTTTTTAATTATCAAGTAATTTTTTTAATCTTTCCTATCTATAGTAAAGATAGGAAAGTATTTATTTTTATAATAAATAAGTTCACAAAATAAAACGACTAAGATCTTCGTTAGATATTAATTTGTCTAGATGTTTTTTAACGTATTTTTCGTCAATAATAATAGTTGTTTTATTTTTTTGATCACTAGCATGAAATGATATGTCTTCCATTAATTTTTCTAATACAGTATGTAATCTTCTAGCACCAATATTTTCCATAGATTCATTAACTTTCCATGCTGCTTCGGCAATATTTCTTATACCTTCTTTAGTAAAGTTAATGTAAACCTTTTCTGTTTCTAATAAAGCTTGATATTGTACTGTAATTGAAGCTTTTGGTTCTGTTAAAATTAATTCAAAGTCATTGATAGTTAATGCCTGTAACTCTACTCTTATAGGAAGCCTTCCTTGTAGTTCTGGAATAAGATCTGAAGGTGTTGAAATTTGAAAAGCACCAGAGGCAATAAATAAAATGTGATCTGTTTTAACCATACCATGTTTTGTAGAGACTGTACAACCTTCTATTAAAGGTAGTAAATCTCTTTGTACACCTTCTCGAGATACATCAGGTCCAGATGCACCGTGGTTTCTACATATTTTATCAATTTCATCAATAAAAACAATTCCATTTTGTTCAACGGCATAAATAGCTTCTTTTTTTAATTCTTCTAGATTGATTAATTTAGATGCTTCTTCTTCTATTAGTAATTTCATTGCATCTTTTATTTTTAATTTTTTAATGTTTTTTTTATGTCCACTTAAATTTTGGAATAATGATTGTAGTTGATTAGTTAATTCTTCCATTCCTGGTGGTGCCATAATTTCGATACCCATAGGTGTTACGGAAATATTTATTTCAATTTCTTTATCATTTAGTTTACCTTCTCTTAATTTTTTTCGAAAAGATTGTATTGCTGCATTAGGTTGATTATCATCTTTTTCTGTTGTTTCTTTCCACTTTTTTTTAATTGTTGGTACTAATACATCTAATATTTTTTCTTCAGCTAGTTCTTTTGCTCTTTTTTTATTTTTTTTTATTGCTGAACTTTTAATCATTTTAATTGCAGAATCAGTTAATTCTCTAATAATTGAATCTACTTCTTTACCAACATATCCTATTTCGGTAAATTTTGTAGCTTCGACTTTTATAAAGGGAGCATTAGCTAATTTAGCTAATCGTCTAGCTATTTCAGTTTTACCTACTCCTGTAGGACCAATCATAAGAATATTTTTTGGTGTTATCTCGTATCTTAGTTCTTTATTAAGTTTCATTCGACGCCATCTATTTCGTAATGCAATAGCTACAGCGCGTTTTGCTTTTTCTTGACCAATAATAAATCGGTCAAGTTCTTTTACTATTTCTCGAGGAGTCATTTCTGACATAAAGAAACCCTTATTGTATTGATGTTAATTCTTTTATAGTAAAAATATTATTAGTGTATATACATATTCCAGATGTGATCTTTAGCGCTTTTTCTACAATTTTTTTTGCAGTCAGAGAAGTATTTTCTAACATTGCTATTGCGGCTGCTTGTGCATATGATCCTCCGGATCCAATGGCCATAAGATCATTTTCTGGTTGTATTACATCTCCATTTCCGGTAATAATTAATGATATTTCTTTATCGGCTACTGCTAGTAATGCTTCGAGTTTTCTTAAGATTTTATCAGTCCTCCAATCTTTTGCTAATTCAATCGCAGAACGTTTTAGTTTTCCTTGATACATTAATAACTTTTTTTCAAAGAGATCAAATAAAGTAAATGCATCAGCTGTTCCTCCAGCAAATCCTGCAATAACTTTATTATTGTAAAGGTATCTTACTTTTTTTACATTACTTTTCATAATAGTATTTCCTAATGTTGCTTGTCCATCTCCTCCAATTACTACTTGTTTTTTGTGTCTTACGCTAAGAATAGTTGTCACTGAATCGTTCCTTTTATTAAATTAAAATTATAAATTTTTGATATATTAAGGTTACATTAAGTATAAAATATTGTAGTATTTTTTTTTGTGTTA
This sequence comes from Buchnera aphidicola (Chaetogeoica yunlongensis), assembly GCA_039829965.1. Lineage (NCBI taxonomy): Bacteria > Pseudomonadati > Pseudomonadota > Gammaproteobacteria > Enterobacterales > Erwiniaceae > Buchnera > Buchnera aphidicola. Next base: position 558,999 of record CP139909.1, on the reverse strand, counting down.
TTTAGTGAATATAAATATGGATATTAAAAAAATAACTTTTATATTTTTGTGAGTGTAATTTTGATTTTTTGGAATTTATATTATTTTTGGATGTAAATTTGATGTATATACGTGATATTTTTAATACAAATTATGTCATAATTTATAAATTTATTTTTTTATATATTAATAAATATTTTGTTAGAACGATCTATATTTATTTGTTTAGAGATTTGATTTTTAAAAATTTCAGAAAATTATATGTATTTTTTTTTTGATATATATATAATATCAATTAAATCTAAAATAAATATGTATTCATTTAAATAAAAAATTTTAGTAAAAGAGAGAATTACATATATTTTTTTATTTTTTAATGTTTTATATATTTATTTTAAAAATTTTTTATTATACGTATACTTTATTAAAAGGTCTTATGAAAACAAATATTCATCCTAATTATATTAAAATAAAAGTAACATGTTCTTGTGGAAAATGCACTTATATTTTTTCTACTTTATGTAAAGACATTAATATTGATGTATGTTTTAAATGTCATCCTTTTTATACAGGTCAACAGCGTTTATCTGATACTGGTGGCAGAATAGAAAAGTTTAACAAAAAATTTAAATTTATTACTTATTAAATTAATATTTTAAAAAATATTTTTGTAATGCAAGAAATATGTATTTTACTATAAGATTTTGGTAATATTGATTGTTTAAATTTTTTGCTTCTTTGGGATTGCTTATAAAACCTGTTTCAATTAGTATAGATGGAAAAGAAGTAGAGTTAAGAATGGCAAATCGGGCAAATTTTGGTTGTGTTTGATTTAGATTTGTAACATTATGCAACTCTTTTATGACTGTTTTTGCTAGTTCGTATTTTATTTTATTAATATTGTTATATTTTTTTAGTTTGTTTTTGTTAAGGATATGTTTTTTTGTATTAGAGAATATCCAGACGGATATTCCTGATATTTTTTTATTATTTGTTGAATTTGTGTGAATTGAAATTAATAAATTAGCACGTTTTTTTTGAGCTGTTTGAGTTCTTTTTCTAATAGGAATGAAATAATTTCCATTTCTTATCATTATTGCTTTAAAAATTTTAATTGTATTTAATTTTTTTGTTAACTTTTTTGCTATAGATAATGTGATATTTTTTTCTTGAATTTTTTTATTATTACTAATAGCACCTGGATCTTGTCCACCATGCCCTGCATCGATAGCTATAATTATTTTATTTTTTTGTTGTTTTTTTGATAATGGGTGTGCGTTGTAAGTAAAAATAAAAATTTTGTTGTGTTTTTTTTTTGTGTTTTTTTTAAATGTTTTTGTTAATTCAAAAAATTTATTCTGAATAAGAATATTTTGATATGTTGATGAAAAATTTAGTAGTGATTTATAATAAAAAAAAAGAATATTTTTTTAGGAGTGTATTTTTGTATAATAATTTTTTTTGTTTTTTATTGTGATTTATAATATGAATATCAGAAAGTATTGTTTTTGTATAGGAGATTTTTGGTATAAATAAAAAAATTGATATTATAATTGTATAAAACATTTTTAACAACATTGATTTAAATCCATAGATAAATAAAATTAACTCTAAATTTTATATAGTGTATTTAAGAAATAGAATTTTAATTTTTTAAATGATTTTATACTTTGTACTTAGCGGGAAACGAGATTTGAACTCGTGACCCCAACCTTGGCAAGGTTGTACTCTACCTACTGAGCTATTCCCGCAATAAATTAGAATTAATTATATATAAAAAATTTTTTTTTTCAAGTATTAAATGAATAAATATATTTTAGTATAAATTAATTTTATAATTGAAAAAAATGTTTTTTATAAAAAATCAATTCTTGAATAGATTCTTGTAAATCTAATAGTGCTTGATGTGAATATTTTTTTGTAAATTTTTTATATAATTTAGGTTTCCAACGTAAAATTAATTCTTTTATAGAACTAACGTCAATTTGTCTATAATGAAAGTATTTTTCTAAAGTAGGCATGTATTCTTTTAAGAATAGTCTGTCTGTACTTATACTATTTCCACACATGGGAGATTTGTTTTTTGGAATCCATTTTTTCAAGAAAGTAATTATTTTTTTTTCTGCTAAGTGTTCGTCATATAGACTGTGTTTTATTTTATTAATTAATCCATTTTTGGTATGAGTAGTGATATTCCATTGATTCATTAAATTTAATTCACATTGGTTTTGATGAATTACAATTATTGGACCTTGAGCTAAAATATTTAAATTTTTGTCTGTTACTAGGGTTGCAATTTCTATAATTTTATGTATTTTTGGATTTAACCCTGTCATTTCTAAATCTATCCATATTAGATTTTTAAAATTATCGTTCATGTTTTACCTAAATAAGATTTTGTATGAATTAAATTAGATTTATAGTTATAAATTTTACATATTTTTGTTTTACATCACGATTATTATTTGTTAATAAGTAATTTTTTATTAAGAATTTTTTTTGTTATTGATGGTAGAATACAAGTATTTATATATTAGTGTATAAAAAAAAATATAAATATTAAATTTTTTATGTAGAAATTTTCTGTTGTATAAATTTTAAGAAAGTTATAAGAACATCATTAATATTTTAAAATATAGTTTCAATGGTAGTTTTATTTTAGTATAAATTTTATTTTAGTAAATTTATTCGATAAAGTTTTAAATATAATTTACTCTTATAAAAATTTAAAGTCTTATTTATTCATTTTTTTTTATATTTGTAGATATTTTTACGTAGAAGTATAAAAATTATAAATAATAGTATAAACATGAAGATAATTATTTTATGAAAAATATAAATCCTAATGATACAAAGTCTTGGAAAGTATTAAAAAATCATTTTAGTGAAATAAAAAATATCCATATAAAGGAATTGTTTTGTAACGATAGTAATCGATTTAAAAAACTTTCAGTTATTTTTAATAATAATATTTTAATAGATTATTCTAAGAATAGAATTACTGATTTTACAATTAATACATTATTGATGTTAGCTGATGAAATGAATTTAAAAAATTCAATTGAATCTATGTTTTTTGGTTCTTTAATGAATAAAACAGAAAATAGGTTTGTGTTACATACAGCATTAAGAAATTTTAGCAATACTCCTATTTTTTGTAATAGTAAAAATATTATGTTAGATGTACTCAGTGTTTTAGATAAAATTAAGCATTTTTCTAGTTTAGTAATTAATAAAAAGTGGACAGGATATACTGGAAAATATATTACAGATATAGTTAATATTGGTATCGGAGGATCAGATTTAGGGCCTAAAATGGTTATAAATGCATTACATTCATATAGGAATCATTTAAAAATTCATTTTGTATCTAATGTAGATGGATCGAATATTTTGAGAGTATTGGAAAAAATTAATCCAGAATCTACTTTATTTTTGGTTGTTTCTAAAACGTTTACTACACAAGAAACATTAATTAATGCTAATACAGCTAAAAAATGGATGTTTAGTATGTTTAATAATAGTAAATTTTTAGATCAACATTTTATTGCAGTAACTACTGACTCTAATGAAGCGACAAAATTTGGTATTAACATTAAAAATGTTTTTTTATTTTGGGATTGGGTTGGTGGTCGTTTTTCTTTGTGGTCTTCTGTAGGATTATCTATTGCACTTTCAATTGGTTTTGATAATTTTAAAAATTTATTAGAAGGTGCTTATTGTATGGATAAGCATTATTTATCTACTGAATTTAATAAGAATATACCGGTATTGTTGGCATTAATTAGTATTTGGTATAACAATTTTTTTCAATCAGAAACTGAAGCAGTATTAGCCTATGATTATAATATGAAGTATTTGTCTCCTTTTTTGCAACAAATGACTATGGAATCAAATGGAAAAAGTGTTAGTAGGGATCTAAAATTTATAAATTGGCAAACTAGTCCAATTATTTGGGGGGAACCGGGTACTAATGGACAGCATGCTTTTTATCAATTATTGCATCAAGGTACTAAATTAATACCTTGTGATTTTATTGCTGCTATTACTCCTCAACATGTTTTAAAAAATCATCATGAACATTTATTGTCTCATTTTTTTTCACAAACAAGAGCATTAGCTTTTGGAAAATCTCATGATGATTTTAGTATTAGTTTAAAAGATTTTGATGTATGTAATCAAAAAGTATTATCAGTAGAACCTTATAAAATATGTAGAGGTAATCAACCGAGTAATTCAATTTTGTTACATAAATTAGATCCTTATAATTTAGGTGTGTTAATTGCTTTATATGAACATAAAGTTTTTACACAAGGTGTTATATTTAATATTTTTTCTTTTGATCAATGGGGTGTAGAATTAGGAAAATCTTTAGCTAAAGATATTTTTATTAGTATGAAAGATTTTGATGAAATCAACAAATATGATTCTTCTACATGTGGATTAATCAATTTTTATAAGTATTTTGACAAATTAAATATTTAGATGATGATATTTTTAGATAAGTACATGATTTTAGAATTAAATATTTTAGTATTTTATTTTAAATTATATATTTAGCATGATAAATTATTTTGAATTACTTACATTTATAATTATTTAATTTATGGTAATAATTTAATATTTTTTAATGATTTTTTGATATTTTTTTTTAAAACAGCATATTTTATATTTACGATAATTATTTTTTATGATTTTTTTATAAATAGTTTTTTAGATGATGTTTAGGTGTAGTGATTATTTATGACATATATCATGTATGTTAGTTTTTTAATATTTTTTGTTTTTAGAAATTGTTGTTGTTGAATTAATTTATAATGATAATTTTTTATGTTTATTTTTTGAAATATGAATGAAAATCTTTAAGTAGATCACATGTAAAAGAAGGAAAGATAGTATGTCTGTACCTATTACAGTAAAAATTCAGAATGTTGGTCGATTTTTAAGTACTATGATCATGCCTAATATCAGTATATTTATTGCTTGGGGAATTGTTAGTGGACTATTTATGTCTTATGGATGGTTTCCTAATAAGAATTTAGAAAAAATTTTGTTGCCTATAAGTATGTATCTTTTTCCTATTTTAATTGCAAATACAGGAGGTTACTTAATTAATGGTAGAAAGGGAGCGATTGTAGGAAGTATAGCAATAATAGGTGCTATTGCAAGTACTACTATGCCTATGTTATTAGGAGCTATGATTATCGGTCCATTAGGAGGTTGGATTACTTATTATTTTGATAAAATTAGTAAATATAGAATTAAAAGTGGTTTTGAGATGTTAATAAATAATTTTTCTATTAGTATTTTAGGTATTTTTCTTTTATTAATTTCTTTTTTTTTGATTGGGCCAATGATAGAGAGTTTATCTTATTTTTTAGGGTATATTATTAATTCAATGATTAGTAATCATTTGTTGCCTTTTGTTGCTATACTTATTGAACCAGCAAAGATTTTATTTTTGAATAACATTATTAATCATGGTGTATTATTTCCATTAGGAATACAAGAAGTTGTTAAGTTTAATAAGTCTATTTTATTTTTAATTGAGTCTAATCCTGGACCTGGTTTAGGTGTTTTATTAGCTTGGTTTTTTTTAGGTAAAGATAATGTTAAAAAATCTTCTCGCGAAGCGATAATAATTCAATTTTTTGGTGGTGTTCATGAGGTATATTTTCCTTATGTTTTAAAATATCCAAGATTAATTTTTGGGTTAATTTTTGGGAGTATGACAGGTATTTTTATATTAATAATATTACATGGTGGTTTAATTTCTGCAGTGTCACCTGGATCTATAATTTCTATATTAACTATGACGCCAAAAAATTTGTATTTTGTGAATTTTTTAGCTATAGTTGTTTCTTGCTTGGTGTCTTTTATAATATCTTGTATTTTATTAAAAATTAATAATAAAAATAGCTATATCAATGATGATTTCAACATATCTAACAAAGATATATTTTTAATAGATTCTTTGTCTAATAAGAAGAATACGTATATAACAAGTGTTTTAGATTCTAAAAAAAGCATATATAATATTGTAGTTGCTTGTGATGCTGGTATGGGTTCTAGTGCTATTTCGGCAGGAATTTTGAGAAAAAAATTAGATTCATTTAGTCTTTCAAAAAAAATAAAAGTAGTGAATACTTCTATTGATAGTATTCCTAATTATGGTGTTGATTTAATAATTACTCATTGTAGTCTTTCAGAAAGAGCGCGTAATAAGAATTTTCAAGCTCAACATTTGTCTTTGAATAATTTTTTAGATGATGGATTTTATAATGAATTGTCTGAGTATTTATCTAAAAATAATCATAAAAAAGATGATGATTCTATTATAAATAAAGTGTGTGATTTAAATAGTATAGATAATAAGAAGAAAATTTTTGATGTTACTAAAAAAAATATTTTTTTGAATCAAAGAGCTAGTAATAAAGAGGAAGTAATTAAATTTATTGGTGAACAATTAGTTATGCAAGGATATGTTAAAGAAGAATATATTGAGTCTATGTTAGAAAGAGAAAAGATGATGTCTACTTGGTTAGGAGAATCTATAGCTTTACCTCATGGAACTATTAAGGGAAAAGATTCAATTTTAAATACAGGTATAATATTTTGTCAATTTCCTACTGGCGTATTATTCGGTGATGAACCGGAAGATATTGCGTATTTAGTTATTGGAATTGCTGCAAGAAATAATGAACATATTTCAGTTGTAAGTAAAATTACTAATATATTAGATAATAAAGATATTATTAAAAATATATCTACTACAAAAAGTATTAATGATATATTATCTCTATTTTCTAGAGATAGTTAATTAAAATCTATTGTTTTTTAGTTTTTTAATTTTTTTTATTAAAATATTTGTTTTTTAATGTAGTACATTGAAATAAATATATATTTGGAAAAATTTATGTATGCTTTACATTTTGGGGCAGGTAATATTGGACGTGGTTTTATTGGAAAACGTTTATTAGATTCTGGATTTAATTTAACTTTTGTTGATATTAATATGAAAGTTATAGATTTAATAAATAAATTTCATTCGTATGATATTGAAGTAGTAGAAAATAGTTTAAATTATATAGACAAAGTAACAAATGTGAATGCTATTCATATACATGATAAAGATATTTTATTAAGAATATCTCAAGTTAATTTAATTACTATTTCTGTAGGTATTAATTTTATTTATTCGTTAGCAAATTTATTAGCAAAAGGAATAAAATATAAAATAGATACAAAAAATTTTACTTTATTAACTATTATTGCATGTGAAAACATTTTTCGTTGTACATCTCGACTTAAACATGAAATTAAAAAATGTTTATCGAACAAATATCATAAGTATTTAGAACAAAACGTTGATTTTATTGATTCAGTAGTAGATAGAATTGTATTTTCGAATATTCATAATAATTATGAAAATAATGCTTTGTTAGTAAAAGTAGAAGAATTTAATGAATGGATAGTTGATTTGACTCAGTTTAGATCTAGTATACATAATAGTATTATTGATTTAATATGCAGTGATAACTTAGATGCTTTTTTTGAAAGAAAATTATTTACTATAAATACTGGGCATTCTATTATTGCATATTTAGGTTTTTTAAAAAAATATAATAATATTTATCAATCAATTTCAGATTCAAGTATATATAATATTGTTTTAGGAGCTATGAAAGAATCCGGGTTAGTTTTAGTTAAAAAATATAAACTTTTTTCTTTGTTAGAGCATAACAAATATATTGAAAGAGTATTATTGAGATTTCAAAACATTTTTTTAACTGATAGTTTAAATAGAGTTGGTCGAAATCCTTTAAAAAAATTAGCAAAAAATGATAGATTAATTTCTCCTCTTTTAGGTACATTAAAATATAATATTTCTAATGCAAATTTACTTAAAGGGATTGCTGCATCTTTATGTTTTTTTGATGATAATGATAATGAATCTATAAGATTACAAAAGATGATTTTTAATTATGGACCGGAATACGTTTTAAAGCATATTAGTGAATTAGATATGTCATCTTGGGTAGTTTCTGAAATTAACATTTATTTTAATATTTTTAAAAATTTAAATAATAGATAATTTTTATCGAGTTTTATATATTATAAATATAAAATTATAGGTTTTTAAATTATTTTATAAAAACTTTTAATTTTTGAGATGTTTTTTAAATTTTTATTAAATTTAATTTTGAGTAATGTAGTATGTTAATTAGAGTTTTACCATTATCAGTATCTAGTTATATTTCTGCTGGTGAAATAATATATAATCCAGCATCAGTGGTTAAAGAATTAGTAGAAAATAGCATAGACTCGTGTGCAACTCGTATTAATATTAAGATTCAAAAAGGTGGAATGCAATCTATTTTGGTTCAGGATAATGGTTGTGGTATGAATGCAGTTGATTTAAAAATGTCATTAATGCGTCATTCTACTAGTAAAATTTATTCTATGCATGATTTAAAAAATGTTACTACTTGTGGTTTTCGTGGTGAAGCTTTAGCTAGTATTAGCGCGGTATCTCATATGGTATTATCTTCTTGTGATAATTGTTTAAGTACAACTGGATGGAAAATATATTCAGATGGATACGGGACTATTTCTATTCCGTGTATAGTTCCACAAACTAAAGGTACAACTATAATAGTATTAGATTTATTTTTTAATAGACCTGTTCGAAGAAAATCTATAATATCAACGTATTCAGAATTTTTAAAAATTGATGATATTGTACGTTGTTTATCTTTATCAAAAACTAATTTAGATATATCTCTCACTCATAATGGAAAATTAATTCGTCATTATAATACTTTTAGTAAAAATCTTTATGACAAAAATGTTGTTAATTCGATTTATAATATACCTGGCATAAATGAAATAATATATATAGAACATTTTTTTAACCACATGAAATTAGTTGGTTGGTTATACTTGTTAAGATATAATAGTTCTTTAGCTAGAAAGTTTCAATTTTTTTATGTTAATAAGAGAATTGTATTTAATAAGTTATTTCATCATGCAGTATATCAAGCAGTTTATGAAATTGGTAAAAATAAATATAACATATCTTATATTTTTTATTTAGAATTAAAATTTTATGAAGTAGATGTTAATGTACATCCAGAAAAAAAAATTATAAAATTATCTAATTCTCGTTTGGTACATTCTTTTATTTATCGTGCAATTAAAAAATATTTAAAAACAAAAATTGTATCTAATTCTATTATTAAATCTTCTGTGGATTTTTTTAAGAATAAAAAAGATAGTTTTTCTATTTTTAATTCTTTAAATCGTTTATTTGATAAAAACAGTGGTTTAAATAAATCTCAATATGATTTTATTGATACTATCAAGGATAGTAAATCGAATTTATTAAAGGACAATTTAGAATTAAATTTTTATAAATGTGAATACAATTCTATTTTTAGTGCTGAATTTGGTAATATATTAGCATTAATAAATAAATCTTATTTATTAATTAAAAAGAATAATGACAAATTGTTTTTGTTTTCTTTACAAAGAGCAAAATTGTCTATTTATTTTATTGAATTAAGATTGGGAAAGCATCATGGGTTAAAAATAAAAAAATTAGAAAGAGTATATATAATATTTTTTAAAAATAATATGGGATATAAATTTTTTTCTGGTATTCAAAAAATATTATTTCATATTGGTTTTGATTTTTGTATAAAATTAGAATATATAGAATTTTATTCTATACCTTATATGATTTTAAATCAAGATTTAAGTTGTATTTTCGAAAATATTTTGTTTATTTTTGTTAAAAAAAATGAAATAACGTTATTAGAATTAATTTCTAGTGTTATTAGTCATATTGATATTTCGGTAAAAAAATGGGATCATTTACAAATTTTATCTGTTTTGTTGAATTTTAAAAGACATATTAATAAAATTTTGGAGTTTAATTTAGTATCCAAGGTATTGAAACCTATTGATATTAATCCGGTACTAAATTTTTTTAAAGATGATTTTAATGAATGGACATGAATTGAAAGATAAGTTAGTTATATTTCTTATGGGTCCTACATGTTGTGGTAAAAGTTTGTTGTCTATGCGTTTGAAAGAAATTTTACCAGTAGAATTAATAAGTGTAGATTCAGCATTAATTTATCGTGACATGAATATTGGAACAGCAAAACCTTCTGATTTTGAATTATTAAAATACACTCATTTTTTGGTAAATATTAAAGATCCATCTGAATTTTATTCAGTTGGTGAATTTTATAGTGATGTTATTAAAATAATTAAGTATATTCATTCAATAAATAGAATTCCTTTGTTAGTTGGAGGAACAATGTTTTATTTTAAAGTTTTAGTGAATGGTTTGTCTATTTTACCATCTTCGAATAATAAGATTAGGACTTATTTATTAATGTTATTAAAAAAAAAGTCTAGTAGTTTTTTATTTAATAAATTAAAATTTATTGATCCTATTTCTTCAAAAAGAATTCATCCTAATGATATTCAAAGAATATTACGAGCATTAGAAGTATTTTTTATTTCAGGAAAAACTTTAACTCAGTTAACTAAATTTAAAAAAAAATTTTTTCCATATAATATTATTAAATTTGCACTAATACCAGAAAACAAGGTTGTTTTATTTAATAATATTCAAGTTCGATTTAGAAAAATGTTATCTTTTGGTTTTGAAGATGAAGTAAAGAATTTGTTTGATCGAAGAAATTTAAATAAAAATTTACCTTCTATAAGGTGTATTGGTTATCGTCAAATGTGGGACTATTTTGATAATATTTTAAGTTATGATGAAATGATATGTGAAGTTATAAGAGCTACAAAAAGATTAGCTAAATCTCAATTGACTTGGTTAAAAAGTTGGAGTGATTTGAATATTTTATACAGTAATGAAGAGTTACCAGTTTTAATTTCTAAAGTAGTTGATGTCGTAAATATGAGTATTTTTAGAAATAAATGTAATATTAATAGATAGATAATTATTTTTTAAGTTTTTAGCATATATTTTTAAATTTATATAAAATTATTTAATGTATATTTTTTAATTTGTATTGTTTTTGTTTTTAAAAATATTTTAAGTTGTTTTAATATGATTGATATATGATATGATTAAATATGATTTTTTTTAATTAAGTATATTGTTTTATTATATAAATTTAAAATAAAATATAGAATGGAGTAAAATATGGCCTGGAATAAGCCATCTGATGATAAAAATGAGAAAGATCCTTGGGATGAAGATGATAAAAAAGTTAAGAATAATAGTAAAAAACATGGAGAGAGGACACGTTCTTTTTTAGAAATAATAAAATTTTTAAATTTTTTAAAAAATAAAAAAAAAATATTTTTTAGTAGTTTTAAATCATTCAAGTATGCTAATAATCCTATAACAATTATTATAGTTTCTACTATGATTTTTTTATTTAGTAGTGGTTTCTATATGATTAAAGAATCAGAATGTGGAGTAGTGACTTGTTTTGGAAAATTTAGTTATTTAGCTAGCCCTGGATTAAATTGGAAACCTATTTTAGGTTATCGTGTAATTCCTGTTGATACAGAAACAATTAAAGAATTAGTTATTTCTGATAATTTTTTTACTTCCGATAATAATATTATTCATTCAAAAGTAAATATTAAATATCGTATTTCTGATCCTAGAAAATATTTATTTTCAGTAGATAATCCTGATAGCAATGTATCCTCAATAGCCTTAAGTGTTTTAAATACTGTAATAAGTAATTTTAGTATAGAAGATATTTTAAAAGAAAAAGATTCTTTACTTTGTCATTTTGTTCAGAATAAAATTAAAAAAGAAATTATGAGATATGATATGGGAATAGTTATTTTATCTGTTGATTTTCTAAAATGTGATCTTCCTGAAGAAATTCAATCATCTTTTGAAGATGTTATACGTTCACAAAAGGATAGAGATAATTGTATAAAAAATGCAAAAACATATGTCAACAATGTGCAATTTAACACTCATAGAAAAATTCAAAAAATTTTAGCAAAAGCTCAGGAATATAAATTACGTATAATATTAGAAGCTCAAGGTGAGATTATTAGATTTTCTAAAATTTTACCATTGTATAAACAATCTAAAGAAATTACTGTGAGATATTTATATATTAATTATATAGAAAAAATATTAAGTCGTATTAATAAATTATTTATAGATAGTAATAATAATAAAATTTTATCTTTTTCATTAAACGATTTATTTATTAAAAAAAATAATTTAATATCAATACCTTCTAGAGTTAATAAAAATTATAATGCTAAAACAGATAAGGTTTTGTTGCATGATATAAAAATTAAAAATCGCATAAAAGATTCTAAATTTTCTGCCCGTATATTAGATAATATTATTAATCAGCGTGAATTGAATTCTATTAGAAAAAATGATTTGAGAATAGGACAAAATAGAAAATGAATAAAACTGTATCAATAATTTTAATTATATTAATATTTTTTTTCTATTCGTGTTTTTATATTATTTATGAAGGACAACGAGGTATTTTATTAAGATTAGGTCAAGCAGTTCGTGCTAATGTTACTAACCACAATGATTTATTAGTATATAAACCTGGATTGCATTTTAAGATTCCATTTTTTGAAAAAATAGAGATGTTTAGTTCAAAGATTCAAACTATAGAAGATACTGAAAATAGTTTTTTTACGAAAAATAATCAGTGTGTAATGGTGGATTTTTTTATAAAATGGAAGATTAATGATTTTAGTCGTTTTTATTTAACTAAGTCTAAAAATAATTTGTTTTGTGTTAAAAATATTTTACAAGAAATATTTAATGATTATTTAAGTATTAGGATTAAACAGTTAAATTTAAATGATACTTTTTTAAATTCTAATAATATTTTGTCTGGTAATTCGAAGCAAACATTTAATTGTTTTTATAGTAATAACCATGGAAATTTATCTGTATGTAATAATACTATTATAGATTCATTAATGCATATAGATTTTAATAAAATAAAAGAGAGTAAATTCTTACAGCTAAATAGGATTTCTGAATGTGGTATTAAAATCGTTGATTTTAATATTGTAAAGATTAAATTTTCTAACGAGATGTTTAATACTATATATAATAAAATGAAGATAGAACAAGAAACACAGGCAAAAATGTATAGATTACAGGGGCAAAATAGAGCTGATCAGCTTAAGTTAGAATCAGATTTTTTAGTTTCTAAACAAATTTCAGAAGCAATTCGTGCAGCATCTATTATTAAAGGTGAAGGAGAAGCTACGGTAGTTAAATTATTTTTAAATATTTTTAATGTAGATCCTGAATTTTATAATTTTATTTTTAGTCTGAATGCATATGAAAAAATTTTTAAACATAATAGTTTTATGTTCATAGATGTGAATAATAATAAATTTTTTCGTTATATGAAATAGGTATAATAAAATTAGAATGTAAAATACATTAAGTTAAAATCAATAATTATTTGGGTAATTTTATTTAATAATGAAAAAAAATATTGTTGTTGTAGGTGCTCAATGGGGCGATGAAGGAAAAGGTAAAATAGTTGATTTTTTAACTTTAAATGCAGATTATGTTGTTCGTTATCAGGGAGGTCATAATGCAGGGCATACTATAATTGTTAATAATGAAAAAATTATTTTACATGTAATACCGTCTGGTATATATCATGATAATGTGATTTCAATAATATCTCAAGGTGTTGTTTTAGAACCTAATTTATTTTTTCGTGAGATAAAACTATTAGAAGATAAAGGTTGGTTTGTACGTGATCGTATTTTAATATCTGAATCATGCAATTTAATATTTCCATATCATGTTAAAATGGATATTGCTAGAGAAAATAAGAGAGGGTATGATTCTTCTATAGGAACAACTAGATGTGGTATCGGTCCAGCGTACGAAGATAAAATTGCTAGAAGAGGAATATGTTTAGGAGATTTATTGGACCAATCATTTTTTTTTAATAAATTAAAAGAAAATATTGAATATTATAATTATCAATTAATTAATTTTTATCATGTTAAGGGAGTAGATTTTACAAAAATTCTAGATGATGTTTTAGAAAATTCAGATTTTATTTTAAAAATGATGAATGATATTTCTAATGTTTTGAAAACAGCTCGAGATGAAGGTAAATCAGTAGTTTTTGAAGGAGCTCAAGGAACATTATTAGATATTGATCATGGAATGTATCCTTATGTTACTTCTTCTAGTAGTATTTCTAGTAGTGCATGTAGTAGTTCTGGTATTGGATTTAAAGAGTTTGATGATGTATATGGAGTAGTTAAAGCATACTCTACTAGAGTTGGTAATGGTCCTTTTCCTACTGAAGTATTTGGAAAATTAGATTCTTATTTTTGTAAATTTGGTTGTGAATTTGGTTCTACTACAGGTCGTAAGCGCAGAACTGGATGGTTAGATATTGTATTATTACGTAGAGCTATTTTTATAAATTCAATTTCTAAAATATGTTTAACTAAATTGGATGTTTTAGATAATTTGGATGAAATATTGATTTGTACAAATTATGTTCTTTTAAGAAATATAAATACTAAAACAGATAATATTCCATTTTGTCAAAATGATTGGAATGCTATTCAACCGAAATATGAGAGTTTTAGGGGATGGAATGTAAGTACAGTAGGAATAACACAATTTAATGATTTACCTATATTTGCAAAGAAATATATTTTGAGATTAGAAGAACTTCTTTCAGTTCCAATTTATATTATTTCTACTGGTCCTGATCGTAAACATACTATTATTAGAGAGAAATGATATAATGATTTGACAAGCTATATTTTAAAAAATTGTTTTAATTGAGATATACAGGTAAATTTTAAAATTTAATAAATAATTTTTCTTTAAATAAAATTAATTTTAAATTTAAATTATAAGAAATATTTATAATGATTGTATAAATTTGGTTTTAATTTATAAAATAAATGTTAAATTTATATATTGTATATATATTTAATATATGTATGAAATAAAATTTATATTTTATTTTAATAAAAATTTTAGTCGTTTTAAAATACATTTTTTGTACATAAAAAACGTGTTTTGTTTAATTTTAAATTACTAATGATTATAAAATTATAGTATATTTATTTGTTTATGTGTTTATTGCATATAATAGTGGTTATTTTTTGAATTGTTATGAGAAATATAATATTAATTTTTTATAAGTGTATAAAAATAAAAAAATATTCTTAATTTTTATTATATAAGAGATATTTTTATAGAAGTTAGATGTATTTTTAGAATATAATCTTATCTTGAATTTAAGTTTTTATTAATGTATATTAGAATTGTGAGATTTTTTTATTTTTATTATTATATTTTTTTAATTTTTATTGATAAGGAATAAAATTTAGTGCGTCATTATGAAATAGTACTTCTTATAAATCCAGATTATAGTGAAAAACTTCCTAGTTTTATTGATAAGTTTAAAAAGTTAGTTTTAGATTATAAAGGAAAGGTACATAGATTAGAGGATTGGGGAAGGCGTCAATTATCATATTCTATAAAGAAATTAAATAAAGCTCATTATTTTTTGATGAATGTAGAGGTTACTACAGTATGTATTCAAGAGTTATCTAGAACTTTTAGATATAGTGATTTTATTATTAGGAATATTATTATTAATGTAAAATCTTTAGTAAAAGAACCGTCTCCTATAATTAAAGCTAAAGAAGATAAACTAGAAAAAAGATAGTTAAATGTAAATGTATTTATAAAACGAATTATATTAGGTAGATTTTTTAATCATTTTTTATAATTTTTTATATATTAGTATTAAAATAGTATTTTTAAATAGGATTTAAATTTATGGTGCGTTATTTTAGACGTCGTAAGTTTTGTAGATTTACTGTGGATAAGGTAAAAGAAATAGATTATAAGGATATATTTATGTTAAAGAATTATATTACAGAAAGTGGTAAAATTGTTCCTAGTAGAATCACTGGAACAAGTGCAAGATATCAACGTCAGTTAGCTCGTGCTATTAAATGTGCTCGTTATCTTTCTTTATTACCGTATACTGATCATCATAAGTGATATATTTAAACAAATATAGAGATATTTAGTTTATGCAAATAATCCTGCTAAAAAAATTAGAAAATTTAGGTAAAATAGGTGATATTATTTATGTTAAACCTGGATATGCTAGAAATTTTTTAATACCTTATGGTAAAGCAATACTTGCAACAAAAGATAATATTAAATTAGCAGAAGAGAAGAAAAAAGAATTAAAACAAGACTTATTGAATAAAATTATTGAAGCTAAATTTTTATGTAAAAAGATTAAAGAAATTAAATTGATAACTATTTTTGCTAAATCTAGTTTGGAAGGAAAATTATTTGGTTCTGTTAGTGCTTTAGATATTTCAAAAAAATTGTCTGAACTTAGTAACATGGATATTAATAAGAGAGATATTTATTTTAAAAATGGTGTATTAAGAAATATTGGACGACATATAATTTTGTTTAAACCGCATAGTGATGTTTTTGTAGATGTAGAAGTGGATATATTACCTCAAAAATAAAGTAAAAATGTTAAAGTTTTTGGTTTGTTAATTTTTATTAAATTATAAAAAATAAAGATTTTTTTTAATATTAATATAGTTTATGAGTGTTATAAGTGTTTTAAAATTTGTTAATAGTTAACTCAATAAAAAATGAAAAATATAAAAATAAAGATTTTAGATAATCGTATAGGTTCTAAATATTCTTTTCCGAATTATGCTACTACTGAATCTGCTGGTTTAGATTTGCGTGCATGTACGAATAGTATTATAGGTTTATCTCCGAATAAAACTGTATTAATATCTACTGGAATAGCTATTCATATTAATAATCCTTCTATTGCTGCAGTAATTTTACCTAGATCTGGATTAGGGCATAAAAAAGGTATAATTTTAGGTAATTTAGTAGGTTTGATCGATTCTGATTATCAAGGAGAAATTATGGTATCTTTATGGAATAGGAGTAATAATATTTTTTATATTAACATGGGTATGAGAATTGCACAGATGGTTTTTATTCCTGTTTTTCGTCCTAAGTTTACAGTAGTAAGTCAGTTTATGATAAAAAGTGAAAGATCGGATAAAGGTTTTGGTCATTCTGGTATTGAATAAAACATTAAAGAGTGATTAATTTTGGTGTTAAATTGAATTAAGTCAATAAATAATATTTTTATAAGTTTTTTTAGTTATATTTATATCAATACAGAGTTTGTATATTAAAAATTTTAAAACTGTTTATTATATTTTTGATTAGCACTTTTAATATATGTCATTTATACAATTATTTTAATTTAAGATTGTGAATCTTATTTTGTTTCTAATTATTTTTTTATAATCTATAAATCTAATTTTTATAATTTTAAATATTTATAAATTTATTTTATAAATATTAAGTTATTATTTTAATAATACAATATGTGTAAATTTAATTCCATATTTATGGATATTAATTTTTTATTGCATTTTCAATAAATATTTATATATAGTATAAATATTTTTTAATAATATTAATTATATATTATCCGTTAATTAATAAAAATAAATTTTTATTAAACATAACAATTTTTTGGCCCCTGCTGGATTTGAACCAGCGACCAAGCGATTATGAGTCGCTTGCTCTTACCACTGAGCTAAGGGGCCAAAATTTTTTATTTAGGTTAGTAGTATAAATCAAATTTATAATGTAATCTACATAAGTTTTATTTTTTTTTAATATTTTATGTTATATATTTTTAATATAGATGAATAATTAAATAATTTTATGAAATTTGACATATAAAATTTTATTTGATATAGTTAAGATATTCCTCTGTAGTTCAGTTGGTAGAACGGCGGACTGTTAATCCGTATGTCACTGGTTCGAATCCAGTCAGGGGAGTGATAAATTTAAAAAATTTTTGTACAATAAAAAAGTTTATAATTTATATTTATTTTATTTTAAAAGTGTTATAACATGAAGATTAAAAAAGAATTTTCATTAACTTTTTTATTTTATGATTACGAAACATTTGGAAAAAATCCTGCATTAGATAAACCTTCTCAATTTTCATATCTTAGAGTTGATAAAAATTTTAATATTATTGATTCTATTAAGAGTTTTTTTTGTTCCATTCCTTTTGATTATTTACCAGACCCTGAATCTATTTTAGTTACTGGAATCTCTCCTCAGTACACTAAATTATATGGATTAAATGAATTTGAGTTTGCAAGAAAAATTTATAGAGAATTTATAAAAAAAAATACCTGTATTATTGGATATAATAATATTTATTTTGATGATGAATTTACTAGAAATATTTTTTATCGAAATTTTTTAAATTCTTATGAATGGAGTTGGAAAAATGGTAATTCTAGATGGGATATTTTAGATTTATTGCGTGCATGTTATGTATTACGGCCTGAAGGAATTAATTGGCCTATTAATAAAAATAATGTATTAAGTTTAAAATTATCTGATATATCTTTTTCTAATAATATTATTCATAATAAAAATCATGATGCATCTAGTGATGTATATGCAACTTTTCAAATAGCAAAATTATTAAAGAATAAAAAGTCAATGTTATTTGATTTTTTTTTTAAATATAGAACTAAACATTCATTGTTAACTTTAATTAATTTTAAAAAATTTAAACCTATAATATATATTTCTAGGTTTTTTGGAATGAATAGAAATTATGTTAGTTGTATAGTTCCTATTTTTTTACATCCTTTAAATTCCAATATATTAGTTAGTATAGATTTGTTGCAAGATATTAAAAATCTATTAATGTTTTTTAAAAAAAATTTATTATTAAATTGTGATTATAGAACACTTTTTTCTATTGGTGTTAGATTTATATATATTAATCGTTGTCCTATATTGGTTCCTATGAATGTTCTTCGAACAATAGATAGAATACGTTTAAATATAAATTGTAATTTATGTTATAGTAATTTGTATTTATTGAATAAAAATATTTTCATTAAACATGTATTAAAGAAATTTTTAAGTGCAAAAGTTTTTATAAATAAATCTGTTAATAAACATATAGATTCAAAAATATATAGTTCTTTTTTTAGCAACTTTGATAATGAATTAATCAAGAGAATTCATGTAAATTTTCCTACTCAACAGAATTTAAATTGTCGTAGATATGATAGTAGGATTGATGAATTATTTAAATTTTGTTTAGCAAGAAATTATCCGTATTTATTGTCTTACTCTGAAAAAAAAAATTGGATTCGTCATTATTTAGAAATAATGAATAGTGCTAAAATTAAATGTTATATAAATTTAATTTTAGATTTATTAGAAAAGTATAAAAATAATTCTTATAACGTAAATTTACTTAAATATTTGCTGAAATATGTTAAAGATATTAATAAAAAATTTTTGAATAGCGTATTTAAATAATTAATTTATAGTTTTATTTAATATAAAATCTTGTATTTTTAAATTATTCAAAAATTTTTATAAAATTAATTTTTGAAATTTTTTAAAATCATACTTTTTTAATAGTGTTAGAATAGTATGAGAATTTATTATTTGTTGCGAAAACATAGCTATGTTACGATTATAAAAATTATTAGAATTATTCATTAATGTTTTTGAAATATGTTTTGGAATAGATATATTAGAATCAATTATATTAATTTTATTAAAAAATATTTTTTTTATTTCTTTTTTTAGAAAAGAAAAGTGCGTACATCCTAATATTATAGTATCAGGTATATTTGGTAGAAGTAGTAATGGTTGAAGAATTGTTTTAAGTTTTTTTATAGAGAGAGATTTTGTAATTAGTTTATTTTCTGCAATTTTTACTAATTTATTATTGTAAAATGGTTTTATTGTATATTTAGGAGAAAGTAGTTTTATAAAATATTTAACATGGTAGTGATTAATAGTTATCTTTGTGCCTAATAATCCAATAACTTTATTTTTAGTAGTATTTATAGCTTTTATGAAATCTGGACTTATTCCAATGATTGGGAATCTAAAGTAGTTTTTTAGAGTAATTAAACTAGTTATTGTGACTGTATTGCATGCTAGTATTACCATTTTTATTTTAATTTTTTTTTTAATAGCTGTGATTATTTTTAGAATTTGTGCAAGAATAAACTGATCTTGTTTTTCGCCATATGGAAAATTTTTGTTATCGAAAATGTAAATATAATTGATATATGGATATTTTTTTTTTATAGTTTTATAGATAGACAATCCTCCAAATCCTGAATCAAATATAACGATATAGCTTTTCTTTTGTGTTTTGTGTTTTAAATGAATATTTTTTTTAAACATGTCATTGAATTTATATAATAGTGTATTTTGCATTTAAATTTATGTGTTTCTAAGAAATGTGTTATATAAAAATGTTAAATAACATTTTTATTTTGTTTTAAATAAAAAATTTTTCATATATGTTTCTAGTATTTGTCGATCATTTATATTAAGCATATTTAATTTTTTTTCGTTAATGATAATTGTTTGTTGTAATATCCATTTTTCCCATGCTTTTTTAGAAATTTCATGGTAAATTTTTTTTCCTAATTTTCCAGGATAAGGTGGAAATTCTAATTTTGTTTTGTATTTTTGAAAATACGAACAAAAAATTTTTTTTTTCATATAGTTATCAAAAGTTTCTTATTTTATTTTAAATTATAGGTATATTTTATTAAGTATTTTTATGATAGGTTTTGGTAATCCAATATTTTGTGGTTTTTCGAGATCATACCACAGTTTATTATTTTTTGAGATGATTGAATGATGATTGATTTTTATCCATATAGGAATAATATATAATTTCAGATTTGATAATGCATGTTGAAAATTTTTTAGTGCGAGTGTTTGATTTATTTTAATATCGTGTTTTTTTATCCATAGAGAAACTTTATTTTGGCATGAAAATTTAGGAAAACAAAATAGATTTTTCCATATTTTAGAATCATTTTGTTTTTCTAAAAAAATACGTGTGTGGTATTGTACTATTAAAAACCAAGTCTTTTTTGTTGTTATAGAGATAATTTTTTTTTTATGATAAATAGTTAGTAATTGTTTATTTTTAAAAGATTCACATGTGTTATATAATGGGCAGATATTGCATTTAGGGTTGGATTTTTTACAGATAAGAGATCCTACATCCATACATGCTTGATTAAATTTAGCTGTGTTGTGTATGGGAGTTAGAGATTGTATTTTTTTCCATAATAACTTTTCTAATTTTTTGTCGTTTATATTTATACCATAGTATCGAATTAAAACTCTTTTTATATTTCCATCTAATATACAAGAGTATAAATTAAATCCAAACGATAGGATTGCTCCTGCTGTTGATTTTCCAATGCCAGGAAGTTTTATAATATCATTAAAGTTATTGGGGAGTTTGTTACAAAATTTTTCTTTAAGAATTTTTGATGTTTTATAAATATTTTTAGCTCTTGCATAATATCCTAATCCACTCCAAATATTTAGGATGGTATCTAGAGAAGTTTCTGATAAAATTTTGGTATTTGGTAATAATTTTATAAAGTTTTTATAATATGGAATCACAGTATTTACTTGTGTTTGTTGTAACATAATTTCTGAAATCCATACTTTATATGGATTTTTTTTTATTTGCCATGGTAAATTTTTTCTGCCATGAAAATGAAACCAATTTAAAATTTTTTGAAAAAATTTTAATGACGTCATAATGTTTTTTTAAATTTTAGTATAATTTTATGATATAGTATTTAATTCTAAAAATTAGAAAATTTTAAAATATATTGGTAATAGATTTATATTATAAAGAATTTTTTCAATAGTTTATAATTATATCTAAATATAATATGATTATACATTCAGTTAGAAGTTATGTATCTAGAAGTAGAAAAAGATTAACACAAAATCAATCTGATTTTTTGGACTCGGTTTTTCCTAAATACGGAATAAACTTTAATTATTCATATTTGGATTTTTATTCTATTTTTAAAAATTCAAATCCATTAATATTAGAAATTGGTTTTGGTTCGGGTGATTCTTTGATTGATATGGCTTTAAAAAATCCCTGTATTAATTTTATAGGAATTGAATTATATATTCATGGTATTATATCATGTTTACGAAATATAGAAAAATACAATTTAAAAAATATAAGAATTATTTTTTATAATGCAATGGATGTGATGTTATTTATGATTCCAAATAATAGTTTATTTGAAGTTCAGTGTTTTTTTCCTGATCCTTGGCCAAAAAAACGTCATCATAAAAGAAGAATAGTTCAAAATAAATTATTAAAAATAGTATTAAAGAAATTGATATTTCAAGGATGTCTTCATATAGTTACAGATGTTCAAGATTATGCTAAAAGTATTTTGAATGAAATAAAAAATTTTACGGAATACATTAATTTATCTAAAACAGGTGATTTTATTGTTAGACCTAATTCTCGTATTATCACTAGATTTGAAAATAGAGGAATTATTTTAGGAAATAAAATTTTTGATTTAAAATTTAGATCAGAATGTTAAAAAATATTTTTAAATTTACAAAATTTTTAGCAAACATTTATAAAAATTTTATTTCATCTAAAATGTTTTAAATAATTATAAAGTATTTATTTTATAAATATTTCTAATAGTGAATCTAAAAAATTATGGCCTTTTTTTGTTATTATCCAAAAATTTTTTGTTTCTATTAAGTAATTTTTAGATTTTGCTTGTTTAATTTCATATTGTATGTATTTTTCAGATAAATTAGTGAATTTTTTAAAATTTATTTTTCTTATAGGATAATATAATTGAGTATTATTTATAAAAAATTCTAGTGGAAGTTCTTTTTTAGATACAATTTTTTTTTATAAATATAATTACCTTTTGTAAAAATTTTGAAGTTTTTTTGTTTAATAGTCCTAATTATTTTGTTTCCGTTGTTATGTGTGACTTTTCCATGGGCATTACAACCTATTCCTATATAGTCTCCAAATTTCCAATAATTTATATTATGTTTACATTTATAATTTATTTTCGAATATGATGATATTGCATATCTTTGATATCCTGATTTTTTCAGCATAGAATTTCCTTTTTTAAATATTTTGTATATTATATTTTCATTGGGTAATTTAGGTGGGTTTTGATATAACTTGGTTTGTGGTTCAGTGGAAAACTCACTCCAAGAGATATGTGTTGGTTTTAAAAAAATTGCCATTTTTAAGTCTAATAACGCTTCTTTTAATGTTTGTTTAGGAAATCCATATGTGATATCTAGATTTACATTTTTTAATTTTTTTATATTGGTTTGATTAATAGTGTTTAAAATTTTTTTAGAAGTGTATGATTTATCTAATAAACGTAAGTGTTTATTATTAAATGTATTTATTTTTATAGAAAATCTATTTATTCCGGATTTTTTATAATTTAACATTTTTTTTATATTTAATTTATCAATATTGCATTCTATAGTTATTTCTGTATTTTTAGAAACAGATGTAATTTTTTTTATATGTTTTAACAAGTATTTTATTGAATTGTGATTAAGTATATTAGGTATTTCTCCTCCAATGAAAATAGTGTTAATTTTTCTATTTGGAATGATTATTGTTTCTTGTTTGAGATCTTCTAACAGGTGATGAATATATTTTTTTTCGTGTTTATTGTTATATTTGGATAAGTCTATATTAGTAAATTTATATTTTTTTATATACCATGGAATATCGATATACAGACTAATTGGTGATATAGTTCTATCGTATAGAATAATTTTTTTCATATATTATTTGAATTTATTGTTTCATATTTTTTTTTAGTTATGTCATGCTATTATTGGTTAAATATTTTATGTGTTATAGGTAAAATAATTTATTAAATGATTTTTTTTAATTTTTATTATTAAAATTTTATTTTTATGGTGATAAAAATTTCATATTAATTTTGAATTTAAATTTGAATGTTTTTAGTTAATAATTGATTTATATAAAATTTTTTGTATTTTTACATATTTTTATAAAAAGATTGTTTTTATATATAAAAAGAATATTTTGCAGAAAAATAGTTTATTTTTTTTAAACTTTTATGAGTAACAATTAATGTGTATTAATATTAATATTATATATATAATATGAGTGATTTAAAATATCAATTTTTAAAAAGTAATTTAATCTTTACATAAAATAATTTATATTAATGTTATTTGTTTGATATAAAAATTTAATATAGTTAGTGATTGCTATATAGATTAAAATATTTTTCTATAATTAAATTTTTCAGTACGGTACAGTAATATTTGATTTTAAATGTATATTTTGTCTAATTAATTAGTAGTTTTAATAATTTAATCTAGGTTTTTGTTATTAGTGTTAATTTTAATTACAAAAAATTATCTATATTATATATATTTTATTAATTTTTTTATTAATGTAAGTAATTATTTATGAAACAAAAGTACAAAATAGCAATTTTACCTGGAGATGGAATTGGGCCAGAGATTATAAGAGAAGGATATAAGATTTTAAGAATATTGAAGTCTAAATTGTCATTAGATATTGAAACTAAAGAATTTGATATTGGAGGGGTTGCAATAGATAAACAGGGTATTGCGTTACCTAAAGCCACATTAAATGGTTGTAGAGCTTCTAATGCTATTCTTTTTGGAGCTGTAGGAGGTCCTAAATGGATGAATTTACCATCTCATTTGCAACCAGAAAGATCAGCTTTATTACCTTTAAGGAAATATTTTAATTTATTTGCTAATTTAAGATTAGCAAAAGTATATTTTGGATTAGAACAATTATCTCCTTTAAGGAGTAGTATTATTAGTAAAGGATGTGACATTTTATGTGTTCGTGAATTAATTGGAGGTATATATTTTGGTTATTCTGATACATGCAGTGACAGACAAGGTAATAAATTTGCTTTTGATACTGAAATGTATTCTGAAGTTGAAATAAAAAAAATAGCACATATAGCTTTTTCTTTAGCTTTGAAGCGTAGATTTCATGTTACTTCTATTGATAAATCGAATGTTTTAGAAAGTTCTACACTTTGGAGAAAAACTGTTAGCAAGGTATCTAAAGAGTATCCTAAAGTAGTTTTATCACATTTATATATTGATAATGCTGCTATGCAAATTATAAAAGATCCTAGTCAATTTGATGTATTATTATGTTCTAATTTATTTGGTGATATATTATCTGATGAATGTGCTGCAGTTACTGGATCTATAGGGTTGTTACCATCTGCTAGTTTAAATAGTAGTAATTTTGGTTTGTATGAACCAGCTGGAGGATCAGCACCAGATATTCAAGACAAAAATATTGCTAATCCTATAGCACAAATTCTTTCAATTTCTATGATGATGCGATATAGTTTTAAATTGGATTATGTAGCTGATTTAATTGATTTATCTGTAACAGAAGCATTAAATTTAGGTTATCGTACTCGAGATATTTCGGAAACAAATGAGTTTGTTAGTACCAGTAAAATGGGTGATATTATTTCTGAAATATTAGTAGATAGAATATATAAAAATGAAAAAAACATTATATCAAAAATTATATGATTCTCATATTGTGTATAAAGATGATAGTCAATTGCCAATAATATATATTGATTTACATTTAATACATGAAGTTACGTCTCCACAAGCATTTTCTTCTTTGTTTTCAAAAAACAGAAAAGTTCGAAGACCTGAAAAAACTTTTGCAACAATGGATCATAATGTTTCAACTGTTGATAGAAATATTCATGGTTCAGGATTTTTAGCTGAATTACAAATGAAAGAGTTAATAAAAAATTGTAAGAAATCAAATATTAAATTATTTGATTTAAGTAATCCTAATCAAGGTATTGTACATGTTATCGGGCCTGAATTAGGTCTTACTTTACCGGGTATGACTATTGTATGTGGTGATTCACACACTTCAACTCATGGTGCTTTTGGAGCATTAGCATTTGGAATTGGAACTTCAGAGGTGGAACACGTTTTAGCAACACAGACGTTGAAACAAAGTTGTTTAAAAAATATGCGTATAATAGTGAGTGGTATTTTGCGTAATCAAATTACAGCGAAAGATATAGCATTATTTATAATAAAAAAATTAGGTGTTTCTGGTGGTTCTGGGTATATTATAGAATTTTCTGGTAATGTTATTTCTCAATTAAGTATGGAGAGTAGGATGACATTATGTAATATGTCTATTGAGATGGGAGCTAAATCTGGAATTATTGCTCCAGATGAAATAACTTTTTCTTATTTAAAAAATAGAAGGTATTCTCCTCGAGGAACAAATTGGAGTTTATCTATAAATTATTGGAAAAAATTAAAGTCTGATCCAGGTGTAATATTTGATAAAGAATTCAATATAGATGTATCATCTTTATCACCTCAAATAACTTGGGGAACAAATCCTAGTCAAGTGGTTTCTATTGATGAACCTATTCCTGAATTAGAATCTTATTCTGATCCTATAGAAAAAAATTCTGCTAAAAATGCATTAATATATATGGATTTAAAATCTGGAATGTATTTGACTGATGTGTTTATACAGAAAGTTTTTATTGGTTCGTGTACTAATTCTAGAATAGAAGATTTGCGAGAAGCAGCGAAGATAATTAAAAATAAAAAAATATGTAGTTCAGTACATGCTATTGTAGTGCCTGGATCTGAATTAGTTAGATTGCAAGCTGAGAATGAAGGATTAGATAGAATTTTTAAAGAATCTGGATTTGAATGGCGTTATTCTGGATGTTCCATGTGTTTAGCTATGAATAATGATCGTTTAAAATATAAAGAGCGTTGTGCTTCTACGAGTAATAGAAATTTTGAGGGACGTCAAGGAAAAGGCGGTAGAACGCATTTAGTGAGTCCTGTTATGGCTGCTGCAGCTGCATTGTTTGGTCGTTTTGTTGATATTAGAAATTTATAAGTTTGAAATTAGTGTATAGAGGTAATAAAATTGATGTCAAAATTTGTAAATCATTCTGGTATTGTAGTTCCTTTAGATAAATCTAATGTTGATACAGATGTAATTATTCCTAAACAATTTTTAAAAAAAATTACTAAAAATGGGTTTGGTAAGTATTTATTTAATGATTGGAGATATATTGATGATAAGAGCACTATTCTAAATAAAAAATTTATTTTAAATAGTAATATTTATAAAGATGGAACAATTTTATTGTCTCGTGAAAATTTTGGATGTGGATCTTCAAGAGAGCACGCAGTATGGTCATTAGTTGATTATGGTTTTAAGGTAGTTATTGCTATTAGTTTTTCTGATATATTTTATAATAATAGTTTAAAAAATGGATTATTACCTATTTCTTTATCTAAAGATAAGATAAATATTTTGTTTGAAATAATTTATAAAAACGTTGGAATTATAATGTATGTTGATTTAATAAATAGTAAAATATTAATAAATAACGAAAAATATGATTTTATTATTGATAATTTTTGTAAATATTGTTTAATGAATGGATTAGATGATATAGATTTAACTTTACAATATTGTTCTAAAATATCTAGTTACGAAAATAATATTCCTAATTTTTTAAAATAATTTATAAAAATTAGTGTTTATGAAATCTTTATTAGTATTTTTTTTAAATATTTTAGAATTTTTGATTTTTTTTAAATATTATGTTAAATGATATTTAGATTTATGTTTGTAATTAATTGAAAGATTTTATTTTATAAAAGATAAAATTCTATATTATTTATTATTTTACATGAAAATTTTTTTTGTTGTTATTAAGTTGTAGTATTTTAAGTTATGAAGGTATGAATGCCTAAAAAATTTTATAATACAAATATATATAATTTTTAGTGTTTAATTTTAAAATGATTTTTTAAAAAAAAGGTTATTTAAAATATTTAGTAAAAAAACAGGTATATTTTATTATAAAATATATTTTATGGAAAATTAAATGACTCAAAAATTAATAATTTTCGATACAACATTAAGAGATGGTGAGCAATCTCTTAGAGCTAGTTTAAGTGTTAAAGAAAAGTTAAAAATTTCTTATGCGTTAGAAAAATTAGGTGTAGACGTGATTGAAGCGGGATTTCCAATTTCTTCTCCTGGAGATTTTAAGTCGGTTCAAGTAATTTCGTCTGAAATTAAAGATTCTAAAATTTGTAGTTTAGCTAGATGTATGGCTAACGATATAGATGTGGCTGCTAGAGCTATGAAACCGGCAAAATTTTTTAGAATTCATATATTTTTAGGTACATCTTCTTTACACATAAAATCAAAATTAAGAAAAACTTTTGATCAAATTATAGAGATGATTACGTTTGCTGTAAAAAGAGCTCAAAAATATACTGATGATATTGAATTTTCTTGTGAAGACGCTGGAAGAACTTCTATAGATAATTTGTGTCGTGTTGTAGAATTAGTTATAAAAATGGGAGTAAAGACTGTTAATATTCCTGATACAGTTGGTTATACTATTCCAAGTGAATTTAGTAATATAATCACTACTCTTTTTCATAAAATTCCTAATATTGATCAAGCAATAATATCTGTTCATTGTCATAATGATTTAGGTATGGCGGTAGCTAATTCTATTTCTGCTATTCAATCAGGTGCAAGACAAATTGAAGGTACAATTATTGGAATAGGAGAACGAGCGGGTAATGCTGCATTAGAAGAAATATTAATGGCTATTAAAGTTAGAAAAAGTATTTTAAATTTTCATACAAATATAAAATATAATAGAATTTATAGTACTAGTAAGTTAATAAGTTCTATTTGTAATATACCTATTCCTGCGAATAAAGCAATAGTGGGTAGCAATGCTTTTTTACATTCATCAGGTATTCATCAAGATGGAGTGCTAAAAAATAGAGAAAACTATGAAATTATAAAACCAGAAACTATCGGTTTAAAATCGTTACCATTAAATTTGACCTCTAGATCTGGTCGTGCAGCTTTAAGGCATCATATAAAAATTATGGGTTATGAGGATAGTGATTATAATATAGACACTTTATATTTGGATTTTTTAAGAATAGCAGATAAAAAAGGAAATGTATGTGATTATGAATTAGAAAAATTGATTTTTTTACATAAAGTTAAAAAGAATTAATATTTTAGAATTTTGTTATTTATGAGTATTAATATTTAGATTCAAGTTTGTAATTTTTATACTAATATGATATTTTGGTATATAAATACTTTAATAAAATTATATAAATAATTCTTTTTATGTGAATAAATTTTTATTGACGTTTATAAAATAAATTTTAAATATTAATATTTAATATTAAGATGTTATAATTTAGGTTATTATTATATGAATATAAAATTCATGAAATTTTTATATTCATATATTTTATAGAGTTTTCTAAAGTATTATTTGTAGACAAATTAAGATAAAACTTTATCATGAGAATATGACAACCAACTTTCTAATATTATTACTGCCGCCATAGAATCTACTCTGTTTTTGGTTAGAGACTTATATCCATATTTTTCAAATAATATACTTTTTGCTTCTACAGTGCTCAATCTTTCGTCATGTAATAAAACTGGAATATTAAATATTTTTTTTAATGTTTGTGAGAACATTTCTGATTTTTTAGTGATTGTTTGTTTTGTTCCATTTATATTAAGTGGATTTCCTACCACAACAATGTTTGGTTGCCATTCATTGAATATTTTTTTAAATTGTTCTTGATTATTTTTAGTTTTTATTGAAGGGAGAGAATGTGCGGTATTAGTATATGTTTGTCCAACAGCAACACCGATATTTTTAGTTCCGAAATCAAAAGCTATTATAATCATATAGTTTTTTTTATGCATGTCCTATTTCAGATGTTAATTGTGACATATTAATTCCTATATTTTTTGCGGATCGAATCCATCTTTCAGAAAATGGTGTTTCAAATATTATTTTTATATCAGCAGGTGTAGTTAACCATATGTTGTTAGCGATTTCATATTCTAATTGATTTTTGTGCCATAAACAATATCCTAATGCTAGTAATATTTTTTGTGGAACATTTAAATTAGCTATATGTTCTAAAACATCTCTTGAAGTAGTGATACTTATGTCTTGAGATATAGTAGTGCTAGAAGTAAATTTTTTTTTAAAAGATGTATGTAAGATAAATCCTCTATCTTCTAATACAGGGCCTCCTATAATTACAGGATAGTTATGTTTTTGAGATATTTTAGAAGATGTGTGAATATTAATTTTTAATTGATATAAAACTTTTTTTATGGTTAAATTTTCAATTTTTTTGTTAATTATTATACCCATAGCTCCACGATTATCATGTTTAAACATATAAATTACAGAATGTTTGAAAAGTGGATGTTTTAATCCAGGCATAGCGATTAAAAAATGATTTTGAAAATTAATTTTCATTATTAACGCCTTTATTTATAAGTTCTAATACAAATTTTAATTGTAGTTTTATTATTTAAGTAATTATATGTGTTTTTTTTATATTAATAATTCTATTTTATATACTTTTATGAGGTTTTGTTTAATTTATTTTCTAGATTATCGAAAAATATTTTACAAATAGATATTTTAGTAAAAGATTCTATTTCTTGTATACAAGTAGGGCTGGTAATATTAATTTCTGTTAGTTTATCACCTATGATATCAATTCCTGAAAAAAATATTCTATTTTCTTTTAAAATAGGTGCAATAGATAGTGCTATTTTCCAATCGTGTGTGGATAATTTTTGTACTTTACCGTAACCTCCTGCTGATAAATTTCCTCTATTTTCGAATTTTTTAGGTATTCTTGCTAAACACCATGGAAAGGGTTTCCCATTAATGATTAATATTCTTTTATCTCCTTTTTCAATATCGGAAATATAGGTTTGTGCTATACAAAATTTAGTGTTGTTTTTAGTTAGTGTTTCAATTATGACTGTAGTATTTGGATCGTTATTTTTGATTCTAAAAATAGACATTCCCCCCATTCCATGTAATGGTTTTAATATAATATCTTTATGTGTTTTTATAAAATTATATATTTTCATGGAATTACTAGTCATTAGAGTATGTGGAATATATTTTGGAAATAAAAGTGTGAATAATTTTTCGTTAAAATTTCTAAGACTACTCGGTTGATTAATAATATAACATCCATGTTTTTCAGCTTTTTCTAGAATATATGTGCAGTATATGTATTCTCTGTTTATAGGGGGATCTTTTCTCATTAAAATAACATGTAAGTCTGATAATAAAATATCTTTTGTATTTTTTAGTTCAAACCATTTTTTTTCATTTTTTTTTAGTTTTAATAATTTTGTTTTGGAATAAGGTTGATCATTATCTAGATATAAATCTTGTAGTTCCATATAATAAATTTTATAATTTCTATTTTGTGCTTCTAATAACATGGAGAAACTGGAATCTTTTTTAGTATTTATAGAACTAATTGGATCCATGATAATACCTAGGTTTATTTTCATATGTTTATTTAAATTGTAAAGAATTTAGATGTAGGTGTTTATGATAATAAATTTTATCATAAATGACTTATTTAAAATTTTATTATTAGTTATCATATTTTACGAATTATGAATTCATATTTAATTTTAGTTGAAAAAGTATATATGATTGGTTCAGTTTATTGGTATTTATGATTAATTTTAATTACATATATTTTTTTGTCAACTGGATTTACAGGGAACAGTTTTGAAAATTAAACGTGTTTTTTTTATTTGAAATTTTACTTTTTTATAAAAATTATGTTTTATATAGATTATATACGTTAGTTTTGATATATAAGTATTTTCAATGTTAATAGAAAAATAATATACACATTATTATAAAATTTATTCTTTAAAATATTTTGATTCAGCATAGTTATCAAATCTTGACCATTGTCCATTAAATGTTAGTTTTATAGTTCCTATTGGCCCATTTCTTTGTTTTCCTATTATTATTTCAGCAATTCCTTTTAAATCTGTATTTTCGTGATAAAGTTCGTCTCTATATATAAATAAAATTAAGTCAGCATCTTGTTCTAAAGAGCCAGATTCACGCAGATCTGAATTTATAGGTCTTTTGTCTCCTCTTTGTTCTAATGATCTATTTAATTGTGATAATGCAATAATTGGTATTTTTAATTCTTTTGCTAGTGCTTTTAGCATTCTAGAAATTTCTGCTATTTCTAATGTTCTATTTCCTATTAATGATGGTATTTTTATGAGTTGTAAGTAATCAATCATAATTAAACTCAATCCATTATTTTCTCGATATATTCTACGTGAGCGTGATCTTACTTCAGTTACTGTTAAGGTTGAAGAATCATCTATGTATATATTTTTCTTTTTTAATAAAATATTAATTGTACTAGAAATTCTTGACCAATCTTCATCATTTAACTGACCTGTTTTAATTTTTTTTTGATTTACTCTCGATAATGATGATAGCATTCTCATTATTATTTGTTCTCCAGACATTTCTAAACTAAAAATTAAAACAGGTTTTTTATATGTCATGGCGATATTTTCGCAAATATTCATGGCAAAAGTTGTTTTTCCCATGGATGGTCTTGCGGCAATTATGATTAAATCAGATGGTTGTAAACCTGATGTTTTTTTGTTTAAATCTTGATATCCTGTATTTATTCCTGTAATTTCTTTATGTGGTTCATGGAATAATTTTTCAATTTTAGTCAGAGTAATATCTAATAGTTCTTCAATATTTTTTGGTCCTAGATCTTGTTTTAATTGTTTTGCTGAAATATTGAATATTTTTGATTCAGCCAAGTTTAAGAGTTCTTGACTAGTTTTTCCGTTAGGATAATAACTAGCTTGAATAATTTTATTAGCAGCGTTAATTATTTTTCTTATAATAAAACGTTCTTTTATTATTTCTGCATAAGTTGTGATGTTTAAAGTACTAGGAACTTCTTTTGATAATTCTGCTAAATAAGCAAATCCTCCTACTTTTTCAAGCTCTTTTTTTTGTTCTAGAGATTCAGATAATGTAATGAGATCAATAGGATATCCTTGATTAGAAAGGTTTTTCATTTCTTTAAAAATTATTTGATGTGATGTATTAAAAAAATATTCTTCGGAAATTTTTTCAGATATGTTATCTAATTTTGTGTTATCTAACATTAATCCTCCAAGTATTGATTGTTCTGCTTCTAGAGATTTTGGAAGCTTAATCAATTTGTTAATGTGATTATGTAATAATTTTTTTTCTGACATTTTAATTTAATACCGAAATTTTATTATATGTGATAGTGTATTTAAACGTTTTGAATGAATATATTAAGTATGTTATTTTTTAGATAGCTACTTTATTCATGAGTTGAATTTTTTTTAAATATAAATATTGATAATATTAATATTTTGAATTTTGAGTATTTATATTATGAGATATATAATTCAATATTGTGAATATTTTTGCAGTTTTAAACAGATAGTTTTAGTATAATAGTATCAAAAATTTTATGTATCGAGGTATTATAAGTTCAATTTATATTTTGATATAGTATTATTATTTTATTTGTAAATGATGATTAAGTTTTAATAAAACATTTTTAATAGTTAGTACATTATAAGATTTTTGTGTTGGTTAATATTTATTTATAGTTTTTTTATAGTAGATATTATTATATTGAATTTATTATGTAGTTGATTTTTTATTATTAAGTGTAATTTTATTATAAATGTAATTTTACTTGAGAGGTTTATTGAGGAATTATATTTTTAAATTTAATTTTGAGTTTTACGTATATATTTTTTATTAAAAAATTTTTTTGATTGTTTATTATAAAATTTTATTATATGTATTTATAAAAATATGTTTTTAATAGTATAGTATTATGTTTTTAAAATAAAAAATTTATTATTTAATAGTACACAAACACTATATAAAAAATTTTAGGTGTAATTTTATTTTTATTGTTGTTTGTAAAAGATTTAGATAAATATATGTATTTGAATAATGCATTTTACTGTATGATGTCATGATAACAAAATGTATTATTAGTTATTAAATATTTACGCATCATATTTTTTAAAGATTTTTGTTATAAAAGTTTTAATTAAGGTAAATTAGTATAAAAATATATTTATTAAAGATAAGATTTTTTTATTTGTAGTATTAATTTTAGTTTATTTTCTTTGTGAAATGGATATATTTTGAGAAAATTTATTGTTTCGAACGGTAGTGTATTTAAAGTTAATTTTAGTTATTAAAAAAATGTAAAAATAATTCGTTTTGAATTGTTTATTATTTCATTAATTTTATTTTAAGGAAATATATATGTCTAGTAGGGGTGTTAATAAAGTTATTTTAGTAGGATATATAGGACAAGATCCAGAAGTTAGATATATGCCAAATGGAATTGCTGTTACTAATATTACGTTAGCTACTTCTGAAACTTGGAAAGATAAGAATAATGGAGAAAAAAAAGAAAAAATAGAATGGCACCGTATTGTTTTTTTTAATAAATTAGCTGAAATTGCAGGAGAATATTTAAAAAAAGGTTCTCAAGTTTATGTTGAAGGATCTTTACAAACTAGAAAGTGGAAAGATCAAAATGGATTTGATCGTTATACTACAGAAATAGTAGTAGGTATAGGTGGAACTATGCAAATCTTAGGAAGTAAGAATTCAAATACAATTACTACTTCTGATAGTTTTAAAAAATTTCATAATGATCCGTTAGATAATAAGATAAATACACAACAAAAAAAGTCATTTAATATAAATAAAACTAAAAAAGATGGTTTAGATTTTGATGATGAAGATATTCCTTTTTAAAAAATTTTTAATTAAAATCATGAATTTGATATATAAAATTTAAAATTAGAGCATTTTTTTGCTATTTAAGTATTTTTTAAAATTAATTATAATAGTAAGAAATTCTTGTAGATGAGAAATAAATGGAATATGTGCAGAATTGTTTATTATTATAGATTGGGTGTTTGGCCACATTTTATCTAAGATACTACAAATTTCTTTTGGTACTAATTTATCTAAATTTCCATATATTCTTAGCATGGGGATGTTTAAACGTTTTATTTTAAATCTAAGATCGGATGAAATTATTATTTTTAAATTTTTTTTCAGTGCAGTTATAGTTGGTATTGGTTTTCTTAAAATATTTTTTTTTATACTCTTAATTTTTATGTTGTTTACGTTTTTTGCGTTTAATAAGAGAAAGTTGTAAATGGTATTTTTAAAATCTTTTTTAAATTGGTTATAAAAATAAAAAAAAGATTCTTTTGTTATTCCTGGCCAATTTTTTCTTTTTATAAAACATGGAGATGAGGATATGTTAATTATTCCTATAATTTTTTTTGGAAAATTTAATCCTATTGTATTAGTAACTAATCCTCCCATAGACCATCCTAATAATATAGATTTTTTAGGTATATGTGGCAAAAATAGTTTTGCTATATGATTTAATGTCATTGGTAATATTTGGGAATTATTTCCAAATCCTGGTAAGTCTATTGTATATATTTTAAAATGCATGTTTAATAATTTGGATTCTATTAGTGTATTCCATATTTTTGAATTAAATCCCCAACCATGAATGAGTATTAAATTTACTTTATTAAGTTTAGAAGATGTTAAATTTAATTTTTTCATTGAATTTAATTTATAGTTTTTATTTAGTTTTTTAATTATTATAGTAATGAATATTGTACATTACAAGTTTTTAAAATATACAAATAGTATTTTAAACATTAGAGAATTAATATGATAATAGTATCTAAAGATGCACAAAATCATTTTTTAAATTTATTAAAAAAACAGAAATTAGGTACAAATATTAGAGTATATGTTAAACATCCTGGTACACCTATTGCAAAATGCGGGGTTTCTTATTGTTATAAAGATGAAATTACTGAATTTGATATTCCATTTAAAATGAATGGTTTTTATATATATATATATAAATCACATATATCGTATTTAACAAACTCTAAAATTGATATACGAATAGAAGATCAAAATTCTTGTTTAACATTAGTTGCACCTTTTGCAAATAAGTGTGTATTTATAGATGATAATGAATTATTAGATAAAGTGAAATATTTTTTGGATTCTAAAATTAATCCTCAATTGTCTGTTCATGGTGGATATGTTGAATTAGTTAATATTACAAAATCTGGTTATGTGTCTTTGAAGTTTTCAGGAGGATGTAATGGTTGTTCTATGATTGGTAGGACTTTAAAAGATGGAATAGAGAGTCAAATAAAGTCTTTTTTTTCAGAAATTAATGGAGTATATGATGTTACACAACACAATTATGGAAATCATTCTTATTATTAATAAATAATAATTTTAAGTTATTATATATTTTTTTTATTTATATCTCTTAGCATATTTTTTATAATATTTTAGTTGTAAATTTTTGATATAGAGTATCTTTTTGTGCGATATAGAAATTAGTAATATTTTATGTCAATTTAAAATTTTAATTAAATTTTTTGTTATATGGTATTTTACTATTTATATATTAATATTTTTTTATTGAATTAATTTATAAGAATGCAGTAGAAATGTGTAAATATATTTTAATTTATAAACAAAAAATCAGCTAATAGATATCAGTGGTTATTTTTTGAATTTTTTATTGAAAAATATTCTTTTAGAGGAATTTGTTCTATTTGGATAATTTTAATAAAAATAAAAACATGAAAATTTTATTTTTTTAAATAAATATATATTAATTGTTAATAAAACTTGTGATAATTAGTAAAATTTATAAATAGTTTGGAAATGTTAATTATATATGACAGTCAAAATTGATTCTTATAGATTCAAAAAGAGACGTACTTTTGCAATTATTTCTCATCCAGATGCTGGAAAAACAACTTTAACAGAAAATTTTTTATTAAATGGAAAAATAATTCGTGTACCTGGAACGATAAAATCTAGAGGATCGGGTAAATATGCAAAATCTGATTGGATGAAAATTGAAAAAAAAAGAGGGATTTCTATTACTACATCGATTATTCAAATTGAGTATGGTAAGTATTTAATAAATTTGTTAGATACACCTGGACATAAAGATTTTTCAGAAGATACGTATCGTGTTTTGACTGCAGTGGATTTTTGTGTAATTGTAATTGATGCTTCTAAAGGTATTGAAGAACAAACTAGAAAATTGATTCGTATTTCTAGAATGCGTAGTATCCCTATATTAATATTTATTAATAAATTAGATAGAAATTCTCGTAATCCAATAGAATTATTGGATCAATTAGAGTTTGAATTAAAAGTAAAATGTACACCGATAGTTTGGCCAATAGGTTGTGGTACTTCATTTAAGGGTATATATCATATTTATACTGATACTGTATTTTTTTGTTTAAATAAGAATTTTTTAAGCATGTACGGTTTAGATTGTCATTCGTTAAAAATGAAAAATATTAATAGTTCTGTGTTATTAAATAATATTTTAGGATTAGATATAGTACGAGAATTACGTGAAGATTTAGAATTAATTAATTCAGTTTATGTGTGTTTCAATGTATCGTTATTTTTAAAAAGTGATCTTGTGCCTGTGTATTTTGGTAGTGCATTGAAAAATTTTGGAATTGATTTTTTATTAAAAGGTATATTAAATTGGGCTCCTTCTCCTACTTGTAAAAAAAGTAATATCCGATATGTACATTCAAATGAAAAAAATTTTTCAGGTTTTATATTTAAAATACAAGCTAATATGGATTTAAAACATCGTGATAGGATAGCTTTTTTAAGAATAGTTTCAGGACAATATAAAAAAAATATGAAGTTGTATCATGTTAGAATTAAAAAATATATTTTAATATCAGATGTTTTTTCTTTTATAGCTGGTGATCGTTTTATCTTAGATGAAGCATATCCAGGAGATATAATCGGTTTTCATAGTCACAAAAATATAAAAATTGGAGATACATTTACAGAAGGAGAAGTATTAAAATTTTATGATAACATATCAAATTTTTCACCTGAATTATTTAGACGTATTTCTTTAAAAAATTCACTACATAAAAAAAAATTATTAAAGGGATTGTTACAATTGTCAGAAGAAGGAACTATTCAAGTATTTAAATTATTAGAAAATAATGATTTCATTTTAGGAGCAATTGGAAAATTACAATTTGATATTGTTGTTGAAAGATTAAGAGTTGAATATAATATTTGTGTTATAATTTATAGTGTTCAGATTTTTTTAGTTAGATGGATTTCATCAAAGTCTTTAGAAAAATTATCTTGTTTTAAAGCAGAAAATAAATTTTATTTAGCCTTAGATATCTGTGATCGTTTAGTGTATTTAGCTTCTAGTAAGATTAATTTAAAATTAGTGCAATCACGCTATCCTGATATTATTTTTAGTGATATATGTGACATTAGTTATTAAATAAAAATTATAGTCATGATTGAGATTTTTATAAGAATAAATATAGAGGTATATATTTAAGTTTTTTAATTTTTTTAGTTAAGTAATAATAGTATATTATATTTTTAAAATATTTTTTCTATGATCAGAGGAATGATATGAAACGTGTGTTTCTAATAGTGTTAGATTCTTTCGGGATTGGATCAACTAAAGATTCTCATAGATTTGGTGATCATGGAGCTAATACGTTTGGAAATATAGCACGGTCTTGTTTTTTTAATAAGGCGAACAACTATAATAGAAAAGGATGTTTAAATGTTCCAAATTTAGTTTCATTGGGTTTAGTAAAAGCTGCTTTAAAATCTTCAAAAAAAAAATTATTTGGTGTGCAAGATTCACATATGATTTTAGGTAGTTATGCATATTCAGGTGAAGTTTCATCTGGTAAAGATACAACATCTGGTCATTGGGAGATAGCTGGCGTTCCAGTTTTATTTAATTGGGATTATTTTAGTTCTCAGAGTTCTAGTATTCCTGATTATTTAATTAAAGATATTATTAAAACGTGTAATTTAACTGGAGTTTTAGGAAATTGTCATTCGTCAGGAACTGCTATATTAGATAAGTTTGGAGAAGAACATGTTTTTACTAAAAAACCTATTTTATACACTTCAGTTGATTCAGTTTGTCAAGTAGCTTGTCATGAAGATTTTTTTGGTTTAAAAAAATTGTATAAATTATGTGAATATATTAGAGAGTTGTTTGACAAGAAAAATATTAAAATTGCACGTGTGATTGCAAGGCCATTTGTTGGAGAAAAAAATACTAAATTTAAACGCACTAAAAATCGTAGAGATTTTTCAACAGTTCCTCATGATGTCACTATTATGGAAAAGCTTATTTATGAAAAAAATGGAGAAGTAATTGCTATAGGTAAAATTTCCGATATTTTTGCTGGAAAAGGAATATCTCGTACTGTATTTGCTAATGGTATAGTTGATTTATTTAATGTTACTTTACAGGAAATGAGTATTGCTAAAAATAATACTATTGTATTTGTAAATTTTGTAGATTTTGATTCTTTATGGGGGCATCGTCGTGATGTTTCTGGTTATGCTAAAGATTTAGAATGGTTTGATAGTAATTTACCTAAGTTACTAAAGTTGGTTAAAAATGATGATTTATTAATTATTACAGCTGATCATGGTTGTGATCCTACTTGGGTAGGAACGGATCATACTAGAGAGAATGTTCCTATACTAATTTATTCTAGATTACTTGAACCAACAGATTTTGGATATCGCGAAACTTTTTCGGACATTAGTCAGACTTTAGCTAAATATTTTGATTTATCTTGCATGAATTATGGCATATCTATGTTTTAAGATAGTATATAATTGATTATTTTATATTTGGGGAATATTATTATGACAACTGTTCATATTAATGCTAAAAAAGGAGATTTTTCTGATTGCGTCCTTATGCCCGGAGATCCTTTTAGAGCAAGATATATAGCTAAAAACTATTTAAAGTGTGTTGTAGAAGTAACTAATGTTCGTTCTATGTTAGGTTATACTGGACAGTATAAAGGACGTCGAATTTCTATTATGAGTCATGGTATTGGTATTCCATCGTGTTTAATT
Organism: Buchnera aphidicola (Chaetogeoica yunlongensis); assembly: GCA_039829965.1. Lineage (NCBI taxonomy): Bacteria > Pseudomonadati > Pseudomonadota > Gammaproteobacteria > Enterobacterales > Erwiniaceae > Buchnera > Buchnera aphidicola. Next base: position 519,051 of record CP139909.1, on the reverse strand, counting down.
TATGTACAAGAATTAGTTTTTGAATATAATGTAACAAAAATTATTCGTATTGGAACATGTGGAACATGTATTTCACATGTTAATATTAATGATGTTATTATTTGTTTGGGTGCATCTACTGATTCTAAAGTTAATAGATTAAGATTTAATGATAATGATTTTTCTGCAGTAGCTGATTTCAATTTAGTATGTAATTTAAAAATAGCTGCGCAAAATTTAGGTATAAAATTTCATGTAGGAAATTTTTTTAGTACTGATTTATTTTATAACAAAAATATTCATTTATTAGATTTATTAAAACGATATAGTATTTTAGGTATAGATATGGAAACAGCTGGTATGTATAGTTTAGCTGCTGAATTAGGAATACAATCAGCATCTATTTGTACTGTTTCAGATCACCTTGTTACTCAGGAAAAAATAGATTATAAAAAAAGAGAATCTTGTTTAAATAATATGATTGAAGTGTCTTTAGAATCTTTATTATTAGATGATGTTAACTAACTTTTGTTCAGTTTATTTTAAGAATATTAAAATTTTTCATAAATATTTTTTTCAATTATTTTAAATTAAAAATTTAGTATTTTATAACTTTTTACTTTTTTTGGTGAGAAAGGGATTCGAACCCTTGATACGTTTTTAAATCGTATACACGCTTTCCAGACGTGCTCCTTAAACCTCTCGGACACCTCACCTTATTATTTTATAATGATAATTTATTTTTTTTGATGATTTTATCAATGTAATTTTATTTTAAATTTAAGTTATAAGTTTGTCAATATATAAACTTTAACTAGTAAATTTTTAATAAATTAGTAAAATACATTTTAAATTTAAAATTATTTTAATAATATTTATTTTTTTTTAAAATAAGTTGTGTTATTTATTAAAATGAATATATGAATTTATTGTATTATTTTAAGATGATTTTTAAGTAATATTTTATATATAGTGATTTTACATAGATTTATATATGTTTGTATAGCATTATGAAGTGTTGCATTATATAAATTTATTTAGAAATACACTAATTTTAATATTGCTATATTTTTAGTATATATTTATTTTTAATATAATTATTTTAAATGATTTATATTAAAATTTCACATCTTACCAGTTTTTATAACGCTGTGTATGAGATATTTAACAGATTATTTTAACAATTTAATAAAAATGGCAGAGAAACGAAATATTTTTTTAGTTGGGCCTATGGGTGCAGGAAAAAGTACAATTGGTCGTAAATTAGCTCAAAAATTACACATGGAATTTTTTGATTCAGATCAGGAAATAGAAAACCGCACAGGTGTAGATATTAGTTGGATTTTCGATATTGAAGGTGAATCTGGTTTTAGAAAACGAGAAAAATTGGTAATTAATGAAATTATTGATAAGACAGGGATTGTACTATCTACTGGTGGAGGATCTGTGCTTTCTAGTGAAATACGAAATAAGTTATCATCTCGAGGGATTGTTGTTTATTTGGAAACTTCTATAGAAAAACAATTACTAAGAACAAAATTAGATAAAAAGCGTCCTTTGTTACAAATTGATAATAACATGTCTATTCAGTCAGTTTTGGAAGTATTAGCTGATAATAGAAATCCTCTATATGAATCAATAGCTGATATTACAGTACATATGAATAATAAAAGTATAAAAGCAACTGTATGTTATATTATTAATTTATTAAAAAATTATTCAGTGTGATTTAAAATTATTGGAGATAATACGTGTTAGAAAAGTTAATTGTAAATTTGAAGAATAATGAATATCCGATTTATATTGGATTTGATTTATTTTCCATCAAGAATATTTTTTTTCCTATTCAGTCGTATACTCAAGTAGTTATTATTACTAATAAGATAATATTTAATCTTTGGAATAGTAGTATCTCTTATTGTTTAAGTAAATTAAGAGTGAAATTTAGTAATATCACTATAAATGATGGAGAAATTTATAAGAATATTACTATTGTAGAAAAAATTGTATCTAAGTTATTAGAAAAATCATATAGTCGAGATACAGTTTTAATTGCATTAGGAGGTGGGGTAATTGGTGATTTGTCTGGTTTTATTGCTTCTATTTATCAAAGAGGAATTAGGTTTATACAAATTCCTACAACATTATTAGCACAGGTAGATGCTTCTATTGGTGGAAAAACTTCAGTAAATCATATTTTAGGAAAAAATATGATTGGTTCTTTTTGGCAACCTAGTTCTGTTATTATAAACTTAAATTTTTTATCTACGTTACCTAAAAATCAATTAATATCTGGAATGGCTGAAATTGTAAAATATGCTATTTCGTTCGATAAAAAATTTTTTGATTGGTTAGAGAAAAATATAAAATTACTTTTAGATTTGGATCAAAAAGCGTTATTTTATTGTATTAATAAATGTTGTAGAATTAAAAAACATATTGTTGAAAAAGATGAAAAAGAAATAAACGATAGAATGTTGCTTAATTTAGGGCACACTTATGGACATGCTATTGAAACATTTTTAGGATATGGTAAATGGTTGCACGGTGAGGCTATTTCAGTTGGGATGGTTATGGCTGCTAAAACTTCAGAATTGTTGGGATTTTTAAATAAAATAGATTTTATTAGAATAGTTACTTTATTAAAAAGAATTGGATTACCAGTTACAGGACCTAAAAATATGTGTTTTCAATCCTATATGTTAAGTTTTAGGAGAGATAAAAAAGTTGTGTCAGGTTTATTAAGATTTGTTTTACCAGTGTCAATAGGAAAAGTTAAAATTTTTTCTGATGTAAGTGAAGATGTATTAATATCAGTGATACAAAAATTTTAAAAGTTAATATTTCTATATATTATATATATGTTTTAGTTAATATAAATTATATTTTTATGAGTCACTATATTATATAGTGATTTTATTTTTGGAAAAAATATGAAAAATTTTCTTTTAGCTTCTTCTATTTTATCTGCTGACTTTTCGAAATTAGGTGAGGAAATTTGTAATGTATTGGATGCTGGTAGTGATATGATTCATTTTGATGTTATGGATAATCATTTTGTTTCAAATTTAACAATTGGTCCTTTAGTATTAGAGTCATTATTTAAATATAAAAAAATTCGTTATGCTAAGTTTGATGTACATTTAATGACTTCACCCGTAGATGATTTAGTGGTTAAATTTGCAAAATTAAATGTTGAAGTTATTTCTTTTCATCCAGAATCTACTACGAATGTAAATGAAACCATTAAGTTAATTAAGAATTATAATTGTAAAGTTGGATTGGTATTAAATCCTTTCGCTTCATTAAATATTTTGAATAAATTTATAGATAAAATTGATTTAATTTTATTAATGTCTGTAAATCCTGGATTTCCTGGTCAAGTATTTATTTCATCTGTATTGGATAAAATAAGAATAGTAAGAAATTTAATTAATAAGAGTAATAGAAATATTTTATTAGAAGTAGATGGTGGAATTAATAAAAGCAATATATTTGCAATTGCTAATTGTGGAGTTGATATTTTTGTAATAGGTTCTGCTATTTTTAATACTATAAATTATGTTGAAACCATAAGGTGTTTGCGTAATGAGTTGAAAAAAGTTAATTTTATTAGTAGAAGTGTACGTTAAAATAATATTTTTAATATGAATATTAAAGTATTTATTTTGATTATTGTTATTATAAGATATAAGGTCTAGTTAAGAGTATTAATATTTTAAATTTTAATTTTAAAAGAAATAATTTTATGATTATAAAACATGTAAAAAAAAATGTATTTAGTGCTATTCAACCTTCAGGTAGTTTAACTATAGGAAATTATATTGGAGTATTACGTGAATGGATTAAAATTCAACAGGATTATAGATGTTTTTATTGTATTGCAGATTTACATGCTATCACTGTTAGACGTGCTTCTAATTTATTAAAAAAAAATATTTTAGATGTATTTGCAATATATTTAGCATGTGGCATTAATCCAAGCAAAAGTGTTGTTTTTTTACAATCTCATGTTCATGAACATTCTGAATTACATTGGTTATTAACGTGTTATACTTATTATGGAGAACTTTCAAGAATGATTCAATTTAAAGAAAAATCGTTAAAATATTTTAAAAATATTAATTCTGGTTTGTTAAATTATCCTATTTTGATGGCTTCAGATATTTTGTTATATAATACTGATTTGGTTCCTATTGGACGTGATCAAAAACAACATATGGAATTAGTTTGCAGAATAGCTCGTCGTTTTAATAAATTGTATGGAAATATTTTTAAGATTCCGATGAGTAGAATTGTGCATCAGGGATCTAATATTTTATCTTTATCTAATCCTACAAAAAAAATGTCTAAATCAGATATTAATGTTAATGGTGTAATTTTTTTGTTAGATGATATTCAATCTGTAATCAAAAAAATTAAATTTGCAGTTACTGATTCTGATACTCCTCCTAGAATTTTTTATGATATGAAAAATAAAATGGGGATTTCTAATTTAATAGATATTTTTTCTGGTATAACTGGTAAAGAGATAGTTGATATAGAAAGAGAATTTTATAACAAATCGTATGAATTTTTTAAATCAGAAGTGGCAAGAGTAGTAGCTGATTTTTTAATTAAGTTTCAAAAATTATATTTTAATTTTAGAAAAAATGAAGAATATTTAGAGAATTTATTAAATGAAGGTGCTAAGAAAGCTAGTATTCATGCAAGTGTATTTTTAAAAAAAATAAAAGTTTTAATAGGATTATTTTAAATTAAACGTATTTTTTTTGTTAAAAAATAAAATATTATTAGTGATAAAAATACTATAGTATATAGTATATTTGAGGTGATGAGAGCTGAAAAAATTCCATATTTTTTAACAATAGGTCCAGTTAATATAAATGTTAATAGTGTCCCTATTGTACCACTAGTTAAAATGTAATTAATTGTTTTAGGAGAAGATGCACATGTTTGTTGTGAAGCTAATGTAATAATAATAGTATAAATAGCACTTGAAAAAAATCCTAATAATAATATTAAAATATTTAATAATGTGTAGTTATAGAAATTATTGAATAAATACATTAATAATGAAGACAGACCTGATAATGTTATTATTATTTTTTTTAAATTAAAAAATTTCAATATAAAACTAAAAAACCACATTCCTATCATGTAAGCCATCCAAAATTTACTAGCTAATTGTCCAGATTGATTAATATTTAAATGAATGTATTGCATGGTATATTCAGGCATCCACGATACAAAACTTAATTGTCCTAAAATGTAGAGTAAAGCTGATATTGATAAACAAAATATAGGAATATTCCATGTTTTTTTTGTTATATTGAATTTTTTTTTGAAAGTTTTAGGAAATTTAATATTTATAGCTAATAAAAATATTATTGAGTAAATTGTACCTATAATTATGTATATCCAGTACCATTTTATATTATTTGAAATAATTAAGGCTGTAATAGTTGGAAATATTATTCCTGACATGCTAAAGCATGAATCAGTCAATAACAGCATAGAAGCTCGTGCTTTTTGGTTGTATTGATTAGTAATTAAAAATGTTCCTATAGACATAGTGCTTCCACTAATTAATCCTAACATAAATAAGCTTAAAGAAAAATTTATAAGAGTATTACTATGAATTAGAATTATTAAAGAAATAATAGTGGATATGAATCCAAAAATTAATTGTGTTTTAATTTTAAAAATATTAATAAACCAAGAATTTAAAATAGTTGCGCATAGAATTCCAGCATTTAAAAAGGTAAATGTATTGCTCATTTTTGTAAGTGTTACGTTAAAATATTCAGAAATATTTTCTAAAATGACTCCAGTAACTGTGATTAAAGCACCTATTAAAGAATAGGAAAGAAAACTAATGCAAGTTAGTCCTATTGTGTGTATTTTTTTTTTCATTTTTAATAACCTATATTTTAGTTATTAGATTAAATTTAGTAGTTTTAATAGTTAATTATAATAAATCATTAATATGTATGTTCATTCAGTTTTTTATATTATTAATAATTTAAAATATTTATGTATAAAATAGTGTTTTAAACAATAATTTATTAATATTTATATTTTAATATTTGTAGTAATTATTTAAATTTTTTATTCGAAATATTTATAATATTGGTGAAGAGTTGGACTAAATTAATAAATTAGTGTAATAAATGTAGTATTTGTTTTAGTAAAGCATACATAAATAATTATGTATTTTATGTTATTTGTTTATATGTAAAATTTTATAATTTTATATTTTTTTTTGATGTATTTTAAAATAATTAGTAGAATTGTATTAATGAATAGTATATTCAGTTATTTTAGTTTAAATTTTTGTGTAATATTTTCAGAAGTTTAATTTGAGAATTTAATAATGTTAGATATATAAATTAGTTGTATTTTAATATAATAGTAAATTTTTCTTTTTCAAAGTGGAATTTATTATTATTAAATTTATTATTTATATTTTCATATATATGAGTATTTAGTCATAGTTGTAAAAAATAAAAATTATTTTAATTCTATGTTTTAAATAAAAATTTTAGTGTAAATAAGTATTAATTATTTATTGACATATAGATTATGATTGAAGAAATAATTTTTTTTGGAGAAATTATGGCTATATTTAAAAATTTATTTTTAATTTTTTTTATAATTTTTTTATTATTTTTTTATAAAAAAAATTTATATGCTGATACATTTTTAATTAATTTAAGACGTGATGTTGTTAAAAATAATTTAAATAGTATTTCTAATAGACAGGCTTATGCTTTAGGAATATCGTTAGGAAAATATATTAATCATTCTGTTAATGAGCAAAAAAAGTTAGGAGTAATTTTAAATAGAGATAGTTTATTATTAGGTATAAGAGACTCTATTTTAGGAAGATCTGTTTTTTCTGAAAAAGAGATTACTTTAAGGTTAATACAATTAGAAAAAAAGTTAAAATGTGCTGAAGAGTTGATTTTAAAAATACAAGCTAAAAATAATAAAATTGCAAGTGAAAAGTATATTAAGAAAGCATTAACAAAAAATCATTTTAAAAAAACTTCTTCTGGTTTGATTTTTTTTGTTCAAAAAAAAGGTTATGGTAGAAAATTACAAGATGATGATGTTGTTACAGTTCATTATAAAGGGTCGTTGGTTAATGGTAGTGAATTCGATAACTCTTATAAACGTGGTATACCAGTATCGTTTCCTTTAAATAGTGTAATACTAGGATGGCAAGAAGGTTTGAAGTATATAAGAAAAGGTGGAAAAATAACATTAATTATACCTCAAAATTTGACATATGTAAAATATAGAACTTCTGAAATTTCTAAGAATTTAATTTTTATATTTGAGATAGAGTTAATAAATGTAAAACATAAATGATATTTTATATAAATAGTTATATAGATTTTTTTAATTTTAATTTATATATATCAGTAATATAAGGTTATAAATTAATATGAATTATACGATTTTAGTTACTGGTGCACCATACGGAACTCAGAATTCTACTACTGCATTACTATTTTGTAATGCACTAGTTGCTAGTAAAAATAGATTATTAAGTGCATTTTTTTATTGCGATGGAGTATTAAATGCTAATGGATTTATATCTTTTAGTAGTGACGAATATGATTTAGTTAGGAAGTGGGTTATATTACATAAACAACATTCAGTAAAATTATTTGTTTGTATGAGTGCTGCATCGAGAAGAGGTGTTGTTGATGTGATAGTTGATAAACAGCAAGATAACATTTTAAAGAAAAGTAATTTAAGATCATCTTTTATTTTAACTGGATTGAGTAAATTTTCAGATTATTTAGAAATTAGTGATCGAATTATACGATTTTAGTTGGTAGCATTATGAAAAAAAATATTTCGTTCGTTTTTTCTTGTGTTCCTCATGGTATTAGTTATGGTCGCGAAGGTTTAGATTTATTGTTATCTATTTCTCTTATTCATAGTAATATTTCAGTTTTTTTTATTGGAGATGGAATTTTTCAGTTATTTAGATTTCAAAAACCAGAAGTTATTTTGTCACGAAATTATCTTCCTTCTTTTAAAATTTTGCCATTATTTGGTATTACTAAATTTTATTTGTGCAAACAATCATTAAAAGATAGAGGTGTTTTCTTAAATAAAGATTTTATTTTAGATATTTCAATTTTATCTTCTAGTAAAATCCGTATGAAATTGAATGATAGTAATTTAATAATTAATTTTTAAAAAGATTGGTTTATTTATATGTTGCATATTTTAATGCGTTCCCCATTTGAAACTGATATGGTATTGTTCATCAATATGTTAGAATCATTAGATGATGTATTAATGTTACAAAATAGTGTAATAATGGCATTAGAAGATAATATTTTTCTAAAACAATTATTATCTTTATCTGTTTTTTTATATGTTTTAGAAGATGATTTATGTGCTAGGGGGTTATTAAAAAAGATTTCTTCATGTGTTCAGGTAATAGACTATAAGAAATTTGTTAATTTGACTGAACAACATGAAAAGCAAATTTTATGGTGATTTTATATCATTTTTTATGTTATTTTTTATTTTAGTTTTTTGATTTGTTTAATAATTTTATATTTTTATATTTGTAATAGGGTACTGTTATGACTACAGTGAATCAGTTAGTTCGACAATCTAGAACGAGAAAATTAATAAAAAATAATGTTCCAGCATTGAATAAGTGTCCTCAAAAACGAGGAGTTTGTATTAGGGTATATACTACCACTCCTAAAAAACCTAATTCTGCATTACGCAAGGTATGTAGGGTTCGTTTAACAAACGGATATGAAGTAACTGCTTATATTGGTGGTGAAGGTCATAATTTACAGGAACATTCAGTTATTTTAATTAGAGGTGGTCGTGTAAAAGATTTGCCTGGAGTTCGTTATCATGTAGTTAGAGGAGCTTTAGATTGTGCAGGAGTAAAAAATCGAAGTAAAAGTAGGTCTAAATATGGAGTAAAAATAAAAAAATAGAGTAAAATGTGTAAAATTAAAATATAGTATTTTTATTATGCATGTGGATTATTTCAAATTAAAATTTTTATGGAGCATAATTATTATGCCAAGACGTCGTGGTATTGGTCATAGAAAAATTTTACCAGATCCTAAGTTTTCTTCAGAAATTGTAGCAAAATTTATTAATATTATAATGATTGATGGTAAAAAATCCATTGCTGAAGAGATTGTTTATGATGCTTTAATTTTATTAGCTAAGAAAATTGGAAAATCTGAATTAGAATCATTAGAAATGGCGTTAGAAAATGTACGTCCTACTGTAGAAGTTAAATCTCGTCGTGTTGGTGGTTCAACTTATCAAGTTCCAATAGAAGTTCGTCCAGTACGACGTCATGCTTTAGCTATGCGTTGGATTATTTATGCCGCTCGGAAACGAAGTGACAAGTCAATGACTATAAGATTAGCTAATGAATTATTTGATGCAACAGAGCATAAAGGATCGGCAGTTAAAAAAAGAGAAGATGTGCATCGAATGGCTGAAGCTAATAAAGCTTTTGCTCATTATCGTTGGTAAAATGTTGTTATTTTTTGATTAATTAATATTTATTATTAATTTCTATATTAGTAAAATAATTTACTATATAAAAATTAGAGGGATAGAATGACTCGTTTAACACCTATAATACAATACCGAAACATAGGTATTAGCGCTCATATTGATGCTGGTAAAACTACTACAACTGAACGAATTTTATTTTATACGGGTATTAATCATAAAATTGGAGAAGTGCATGATGGTGCAGCTACTATGGATTGGATGGAACAAGAACAAGAAAGAGGTATTACTATTACATCTGCAGCAACTACTACTTTTTGGTCGGGTATGTCTAAACAGTTTTTACCGCATAGAATTAATATAATTGACACTCCCGGTCATGTAGATTTTACTATAGAAGTAGAAAGATCTATGAGAGTTTTGGATGGTGCTGTCATGGTATATTGTGCTGTAGGGGGAGTGCAACCGCAATCAGAAACAGTATGGAGACAAGTAAATAAATATAAAGTTCCTAGAATAGCATTTGTAAATAAAATGGATCGTATGGGAGCTAATTTTTTTAATGTTATTGAGCAAATGAAGTTTCGTTTAGGAATAGATCCTATCCCGATACAAATTCCAATAGGTTCTGAAGAAAATTTTACAGGAGTTGTTGACTTGATAAAAAAGAAAGCTATCTATTGGAATGATATAGATCAAGGTATAACCTTCATATATGATAATATTCCCGATGATTTAAAAGAAATATCGGATCTATGGAATCAAAAATTAATAGAGTCTTCAGTAGAAAATAATGATGTTTTAATGGAAAAATATTTAGTTGGAGATGAATTGTCTGAATTAGACATTAAAAATTCTTTACGTCAACGTGTATTAAATAATGAAATAGTTTTAGTGACGTGTGGTTCTGCATTTAAAAATAAAGGAGTTCAAGCGTTACTAGATGCAATAATTGAATATTTACCTTCTCCTATAGATGTTTCTTCTATTAAAGGTATAACAAACAACAATGATGATAGTAAATTATCCACTGATTGTAATATTCGTTTTGCAAATGATAAAGAGGCATTTTCTGCATTAGCGTTTAAGATTGCTACGGATCCATTTGTAGGAAATTTGACTTTTTTTAGAGTATATTCAGGTGTTGTACGTTCTGGTGATGTTATTTATAATTCAGCAAAAAATAAAAAAGAACGTTTTGGTAGAATTGTCCAAATGCATGCTAATAAAAGAGAAGAAATAAAAGAAGTTAGAGCTGGTGATATTGCTGCAGCTATTGGTTTAAAAAGTGTAACTACTGGAGATACTTTATGTGATCCTGCTAAAGTTATTGTGTTAGAAAAGATGGATTTTCCTGATCCTGTAATTTCCGTAGCAGTAGAACCAAAAACTAAATCTGATCAAGAAAAAATGAGTGTTGCATTGAATAGATTAACCAAGGAAGATCCTTCTTTTAAAGTAGGTGTTGATAATGAATCTAATCAAACAATTATTTCTGGTATGGGTGAATTACATTTAGAAATAATTGTTGATAGAATGAAAAGAGAATTTGGTGTAATCGCTAACGTTGGTAAACCTCAGGTATCTTATAGAGAAACTATTCGACGTTCTATAGAAAACATCGAGGGGAAATATATTAAACAATCTGGTGGAAGAGGACAATATGGTCATGTTGTTATAGATTTATTTCCATTAAAACCTCTTAGTAAATCTGGATATGTTTTTATAAACGACATAAAAGGAGGAGTTATTCCTGGAGAATACATTTCTGCAATTGATAAAGGAATACGAGAACAACTCATAAGCGGACCATTAGCTGGTTATCCTGTAGTAGATATTGGTGTTCGTTTGCATTTTGGTTCTTATCATGATGTAGATTCTTCTGAAATTGCATTTAAATTAGCAGCATCATTAGCTTTTAAGGATGCTTTTAAAAAAGCTAATCCAATTTTACTTGAACCAATAATGAAGGTAGAAATTGAAACTCCTGAAGAATACATGGGTGATGTTATAGGTGATTTAAATCGAAGAAGAGGTGTTATTGAAGGCATGAAAGATTTATCTTTGGGAAAATCTATTTGTGCTCAAGTCCCATTATCTTGTATGTTTGGTTATGCTACTGACGTGAGATCTCAAACTCAAGGTAGAGCTTCTTATTCTATGGAATTTTTAAAATATTCGGAAATGTCTGTTAATATTGCTGAATCTATTATTTCCTCACGAGAAAATAGATAGATAAATTATTTATGGTTGATTTTATAATTTTTATTTATAGAAAGGAAATAAACTTGTGTCTAAAGAAAAATTTAAACGTTTAAAACCTCATATCAATGTAGGTACGATTGGTCATGTTGATCATGGAAAAACTACTTTAACATCTGCTATTACTACCGTATTAGCTAAAAAATATGGTGGATCTGCTCGTGCTTTTGATCAAATTGATAATGCTCCGGAAGAAAAAGCTAGAGGTATTACAATAAATACTTCTCATGTTGAATATGATACTTCCAAAAGACATTACGCACATGTAGATTGTCCAGGACATGCTGACTATATTAAGAATATGATTACAGGAGCCGCTCAGATGGACGGAGCAATTTTAGTTGTAGCAGCTACTGATGGTCCGATGCCGCAAACTCGTGAACATATTTTATTAGGTAGACAAGTAGGAGTTCCTTATATTATAGTTTTTCTAAATAAATGTGATATGGTTGATGACGAAGAATTATTAGAATTAGTAGAAATGGAAGTTCGTGATCTATTAACTCAGTATGATTTTCCTGGTGATAGCACTCCTATTATAAGAGGATCAGCGCTTAAGGCTTTGGAAGGTGATCCAAAATGGGAAGAAAAAATTATAGATTTAGCTAATTTTTTAGATTCTTATATTCCTGAACCAAAAAGATCTGTTGATGAATCATTTTTATTGCCTATAGAAGATGTATTTTCTATATCTGGACGAGGAACTGTAGTTACAGGTCGTGTAGAACGCGGTGTAATTAAAGTAGGGGAAGAAGTGGAAATAGTTGGAATCAAACCAACTACTAAAACTATATGTACTGGTGTAGAAATGTTTAGAAAATTATTAGACGAAGGTAGAGCTGGAGAAAATGTAGGTGTGTTATTAAGAGGAACCAAAAGAGATGATATTGAACGTGGGCAAGTATTATCTAAACCAGGTACAATTACTCCGCATATAAAATTTGAGTCTGAAGTATATGTTTTATCTAAAGATGAAGGAGGTCGTCATACTCCTTTTTTTAAGGGTTATAGACCTCAATTTTATTTTAGAACTACTGATGTAACTGGTTTTATTGAATTACCTGAAGGAATAGAAATGGTTATGCCTGGAGATAATATTAAGATGGTAGTTACTTTAATTCATCCTATAGCTATGTCTAATGGTTTACGCTTTGCTATTCGTGAAGGTGGTAAAACAGTGGGAGCTGGTATTGTTGTGAAAATTTTTCAATAAGAACAAATTAGAACATTTTCGAATTAGAAGTTTAATTCAGAATTTATTATTTTATAAATGTCAAGAAAATAAGTTATAAGATACTTTTTTCTTGACTTTTTAATATTAAAATTTTTAATGAAAATAATTGTTTTAAAGTGTAATATAATATTACATGTTATAACTATCAACTTAAAATTCATTCAGAATAAACAAAATGATATTTTTGTAGAAATATTATAATAAAATTAGATTTTATCTTAAATTGTTGATAAGGTTGAATATATCTTAGTTAATTTTTATATAGATTTTTTTAGTTTGTTATTTTTAAAATAGTTAATATTGATCAAATAAAATTTAATTTTATATAACTTTTATATAGAATTTTTAACAACGTTTCTAATTTTGAAACTAAAATTTTTAATTTAAACATATTCTTTTAGAAGATTAGAAGAGGTTTTTTTTATAATTTTATATTATAGGAATTCGGGACTTATGCAGAACCAAAGAATACGTATTCGTCTTAAAGCGTTTGATCATCGTTTGATAGATCAATCCACTTCAGAAATTGTAGAAACTGCTAAAAGAACTGGCGCTCAAGTTCGCGGTCCTATCCCTTTACCAACACATAAAGAAAGATTTACTGTATTGATTTCTCCTCATGTTAATAAAGATGCTCGTGATCAATATGAAATTAGAACTCATAAGAGACTAATCGACATTGTTGAACCTACTGAAAAAACTGTTGATGCTTTAATGAGATTAGATCTTGCTGCAGGCGTAGATGTTCAAATTAGTTTAGGTTAATTAAATAAACAAATGATTACGGAACTTAAAGTATAATGATTGGTTTAATAGGTAAAAAAGTTAAAATGACACGAATTTTTACAGAAGAAGGGCAATCACTTCCAGTAACTATGATAAAAGTTGAGGAACATAGAATAACTCAAATTAAAACTGTGTGTCATGATTCATACTGTGCTATTCAAGTAACAACTGGAATAAAAAAGTTAAATAAATTACTTAAATCAGAACGTGGTAATTTTTTAAAATCTGGAGTTAAAATAGGATTTGGTTTATGGGAATTTAAGGTTTCTGAGAAAAATATAAACAAATTTAAAGTAGGTCAGAGCATAAATTTAGAATTATTATCTAAAATTAAGAAAGTAGATATTTCAGGTTTATCTAAAGGAAAAGGATTTTGTGGTACTGTAAAAAGATGGAATTTTTCTACTCAAGATTCTACTCATGGAAATTCTTTATCTCATAGAGCTCCTGGTTCTATAGGACAAAATCAAACTCCTGGAAGAGTTTTTAAAGGAAAAAAAATGTCAGGACACGTTGGTAATAATCGTGTTACTGTTCAGAATTTAGATTTAATAAAAGTAGATTTAGAAAAAGGTTTTATTTTAGTGAAGGGTGCAGTACCTGGTGTTTCGGGTGGAATTATCATTGTTAAACCAGCGATTAAAAAAGCATGAGGAAATTTAAGTATGGAATTAATATTGAGAGACGATGAACATAATTTTATTAAAGTCTCTGATATGATTTTTAATCGAGATTTTAATGAAGCTTTAGTGCATCAAGTAATTGTTGCTTATTCTTCCAGTATTCGTCAAGGAACTCGTGCTCAAAAAGATCGTTCTGAAGTATCTGGATCAGGTAAAAAACCTTGGCGTCAAAAAGGAACTGGACGTGCAAGAGCTGGTTCATTAAGAAGTCCTCTTTGGCGTTCTGGAGGTATTACATTTCCTTCTCAACCAAAAAATTATTTTAAAAAGATTAATAAAAAAATGTATAGAGGAGCTTTAAAAAGTATTTTTTCGGAGCTTATTCGACAAAATAGATTATTAGTATTTAGAAAGTTTTCTATAGAATTTCCTAAAACACAATTACTTGTGGATAAGTTAAAAAAAATTCATTTGCGTGATGTGTTAATTATCACTCGAATTAGAGATCATAATTTATTTTTAGCTTCTAGAAACTTATATAAAGTAGATGTTCAGACTATAAATTGTATTAATCCAAGAAGTTTGATTTTTTTTAATCATGTTTTAATGACTTCTGATGCTATTATGAAAATAGAGGAATTATTAATATGATTAAACCAAAAATAATATATGATAAAATTTTATTAAAAGTATTGTTAGGTCCGAGTGTATCAGAAAAATCTTCTATTATTTTAGAAAAGTATGGTACTGTTTTAATTAAAGTAGCTAGAAATTCTACTAAATTAGAAATTAAGCATGCTGTACAAAGTTTGTTTAATGTAGTAGTAAGTAATATAAATGTATTGATAGTTAAAGGAAAAAGAAAAAAAAAGAATAATGTTATAAGTCGTGAAAAAAATTGGAAAAAAGCCTATGTCACTTTAAAAAAAGGACAAAATTTAAATTTTATTGGTAATAAAGAATAAAATAATATATTTTTAGTGATAACAAGAGAATATCAATGACCATTATTAAGTGTAAGCCAACGTCTCCAGGTCGTCGTCATGCTGTGAAGGTAGTGAATTCTAATTTATATAAAGGAAAGCCTATTTCTTTTTTACTGAGTAAAAAGAATAAAAGTGGAGGAAGAAATAATCTTGGTAGAATCACGACTAGACATATTGGTGGTGGACATAAACAGTCATATCGAATAATTGATTTTAAGCGTAACAAAGATAATATTTTTGCATCAGTTGAACGTTTAGAATACGATCCGAATAGATCTGCTAATATTGCATTAGTGTTGTATCAAGATGGAGAAAGAAGATATATATTAGCTCCGAAAGGATTAATGGCAGGCATGAAAATTTTATCTGGTGTATCTATAGATATAAAATTAGGTAATAGTTTACCTATGAAAAATATTCCTGTAGGTACTTTAATTCATAATGTAGAAATGAAACCAGGTAAAGGAGGGCAAATAGCTCGTTCTGCTGGTTCTTATGTGAATTTAATATCTAAGGAAAATTTATATGTGACTGTAAGATTACGTTCTGGTGAAATAAGAAGAATAGAATCAAATTGTAGAGCAACGATAGGAGAAATTGGAAATTCTGAATCAATGTTGAGAGTTTTAGGTAAAGCTGGAGCATCTAGATGGCTTGGAAAACGTCCTACTGTAAGAGGAACTGCTATGAACCCGGTAGATCATCCTCATGGAGGGGGGGAAGGTAAAAATTTTGGAAAGCATCCAGTTACTCCTTGGGGATTACAAACTAAAGGAAAAAAAACAAGAAAAAATAAACGTACAGAGAAATATATTATTCGCCATCGTCATAAATAATTTTTGGGAGTTTAGTAAAAGTGCCGCGTTCTCTTAAAAAAGGTCCATTTATTGATATTTCTTTATTAAAAAAAGTAGAAAAAGTATTAAAAACACATGATAAAAAACCAATACGAACTTGGTCTCGTCGTTCTACTGTTTTTCCTAAGATGATAGGTTTAACGATTTCAGTTCATAATGGTCGTCAACATATTCCGGTTTTTATTACCGAAGATATGGTAGGACATAAATTAGGTGAGTTTGTTCTTACTCGTACATATAGAGGGCATATGGCAGATAGAAAAGTAAAAAAACGTTAAAGTATTTTTGTTCTTATACAAGAGGTAAAATGTATGGAAGCTGTGGCTAAACATTATAAAGCGCGTTCTTCAGCACAAAAATTACGTTTGATCGCTAATTTAATTCGAGGTAAACAGGTTGAACGTGCATTGAATATTTTAATTTTTGTTAATAAAAAATCTGCTTTGTTAGTAAAGAAAGTTTTAGAATCAGCAATTGCTAATGCTGAACACAATAATGGTTCTGATATAGATAATTTAATAATAAAAAGAATTTTAATTGACGTAGGACCTACTATGAAAAGAATGATGCCTCGTGCTAAAGGTCGTTCAGATAGAATTTTAAAACGTACTAGTCATATTACTGTAGTTGTTTCTGATAAATAATAAATAGAAATTTTGGAGAGACTAGTCATGGGTCAAAAAGTAAATCCTAACGGAATAAGATTAGGAATAATTAAGAATTGGAATTCGATATGGTTTTCAAATAGTAAAGATTTTTCTAAGAATTTAGATAGTGATTTTAGAGTGCGTCAATTTTTAGCAAAAAAGTTATTTAAAGCATCAATATCTCGAATTATTATTGAAAGACCCTCTAAAAGTATTAAAGTGACAATATATAGTGCTAGACCTGGAATAGTTATAGGTAAAAAAGGTGAAGATGTAGAAAAATTGAGATTATCTATAGCTAAAATAACTGGTGTTCCTGTTCAGATAAATATTTCTGAAGTTAAAAAGCCGGAATTAGATGCAAAATTAGTGGCTGAAAATATAGTTTCTCAATTAGAACGTAGAATTATGTTTCGTAGAGCTATGAAAAGAGCTGTTCAAAATTCTATGCGACAGGGTGCTAAAGGTATTAAAGTAGAAATTAGTGGACGTTTGGGTGGAACTGAAATTGCAAGAAGAGAATGGTATAGAGAAGGTAGAGTTCCATTGCATACATTGCGTGCTGATATTGAATATAATATGTCTGAAGCGCATACTACTTATGGTGTGATTGGTGTAAAAGTATGGATTTTTAAAGGAGAAATATTAGGTGGTATGAAATCTCTTGTTAATTTAGAAAAACCTATATCTCAATTAAAAAAACATGTTAGAAAATATAGGAAATAAAGGAAACATTTATGTTACAACCTAAAAATACAAAATTTAGAAAAATGCATAAAGGTCGTAATAGGGGTTTAGCCGTTGGTACTGATGTACATTTTGGTCTTTATGGTTTAAAGGCAATTGAAAGGGGTAGATTAAAATCTAGTCAAATAGAATCGGCTAGGAGAGCGATAACTCGTTTTATTAAACGTCAAGGAAAAATTTGGATTAGAATTTTTCCTGATAAACCTATTACTAAAAAACCATTAGAAGTCAGAATGGGAAAAGGTAAAGGAAATGTTGAATATTGGGTAGCTATGATACAACCTGGAAAAGTTTTATATGAATTATCTGGAGTATCTGAAGAAATATCTAGAAAAGCTTTTAAATTAGCAGCAGACAAATTACCTATGAAAACTATTTTTGTCATTAAACAGGTAATATCATGATTCTTAAAAATATAAAAAAAAAGACAGTTGAAGAATTAAATAATGAATTAATAAATTTATTGCGAGAACAACTAAATTTAATTTTACAACATGTTTCTAAAAAATTGCATAAACCTCATTTGCTTAGAAACATTCGACGTAATATTGCTAGAGTTAATACTATATTATCTGAAAAGGAAAAAGAATGTGAACGATAAGTTTCGTGTTTTGTCTGGGAAAGTAATTAGTAATAAAATGAATAAATCAGTTATAGTTTCTATACAAAGATTAATTAAACATCCGCTTTATAAAAAGTTTATAAAAAAGACAACGAAATTATGTGTACATGATGAAAATAATCAATGTAAAGTAGGAGATGTTGTAGAAATTCGTGAATCTAGACCGATTTCTAAAACTAAATCTTGGATATTAGTTCGGATTCTAAAAACATTTTAAGTGAATTTATTTCACATAGTTTTTGTAATAATTTGAATAATTTTCTTTTTATAACTTTATAATTTGTATTTTTGTATAAATAAATATATAAAACATGTATAAAATATGTATGTCACAACAAGTATTTACTTAATTAGAGTAATTATTAAAATTTTTTTGGATTATTAATTGGAGTTACATATGATACAAGAACAAAGTGTTTTGAATGTAGCTGATAATTCTGGTGCTCAACGTGCTTTGTGTATTAAAGTTTTGGGTGGATCTCGTCGTAGATATGCTGGAATAGGGGACATAATTAAGATTTCTATTAAAGAAGCTATACCTAGAGGAAAAGTAAAAAAAGGTGAAGTATTTAAAGCAGTGATTATAAGAACTAAAAAAGGTGTTAAACGTATAGATGGTTCTATTATTCGTTTTGATACTAATGCTTGTGTAGTATTAAATAATAATGATCAACCATTAGGAACAAGAATTTTTGGTCCAGTAACTCGTGAACTTAGAAATGAAAAATTTATGAAAATTATTTCTTTAGCGCCTGAAGTACTATAAAAGGTATAAACATTATGGCTATGAAAATAAGATTTAATGATCGAGTAATCATTTTAATAGGTAAAAACAGAGGAAAAATTGGTATAGTTAAAAAAGTTATATCTAAAAATAGAGTAATAGTAGAAGGTATTAATTTTGTTAAGAAACATATTAAACCAATTCCTTCTCAAAATAAACCAGGAGGGATTATAGAGCAGGAGGCTTCTATTGATATTTCTAATGTAGCTATTATTAATTTAACGACTAATAAGCCTGATCGTATTGGTTTTAGAATAGAACATGGAAAAAAAATTAGATTTTTTAAATCTAACAACATTGTTTATAAATAAAAATTTTGAGGTCTATTTATATATGGTGGATTTGTATAATTATTATAAAAATGATGTATCTAAAAAATTGATGTATGATTTTAGTTATTCTTCTATTATGCAGGTTCCAAAAATTGATAAAATTACTCTTAATATTGGTGTAGGTTTAGCCACTGTAGATAAAAAGAATCTTGAATACGCGATATCAGATTTAACTAAAATATCTGGACAAAAACCTATCGTTACAAAGGCAAAAAAATCTATTGCTAGTTTTAAAATTCGAAAAGGATATCCTATAGGTTGTAAAGTAACTTTAAGAGGTAATAGAAAATGGGATTTTTTTGAACGATTAATTTATATTGTAATTCCCAGAATACGAGATTTTAGAGGGTTTTCTGATAAATCTTTTGACGGTAGAGGAAATTATAGTATTGGAATACGTGAACAGATTATTTTTCCAGAAATTGATTTTGATAAAATTGATCGAATTCGAGGAGTGAATATTACAATTACTACAACTGCTTTTTCTGATAGAGAAGGTCATGCACTGTTATCTTTGTTTAATTTTCCATTTCGATCATAAATTAATATAGGAAGAAGTTAATGGCTAAACAGTCTATGAAAGCTAGAGAAGTTAAAAGAATAAAATTAGCAAAAAAATATTTTACTAAAAGGATGAACTTAAGATCAATTATTTCGGATAAAAAATCATTGGATAAAGACAAATGGAATGCTATTTTTAAATTACAAACTTTGCCTCGTGATTCCAGTCCTATTCGTCAGAGAAATCGTTGTCGGCAAACTGGTAGACCACATGCTTTTTTAAGAAAATTTGGTTTAAGTAGGATAAAAGTTCGTGAAGCTGCTATGAAAGGTGAAATTCCTGGTTTAAAAAAAGCAAGTTGGTAAAATGTTTATATTGAAAGGATAAATATTATATGAGTATGCATGATCCTATAGCAGATATGTTAACCAGAATTAGAAATGGACAATTAGCGAATAAAATTTCGGTAAATATGCCATCATCTAAATTTAAAATAGCAATTAGTAATGTATTAAAAGAAGAAGGATATATAAAAGATTTTTCTGTATTTCATTCTAAGAAATCTCAATTAGAATTATTTTTAAAATATTTTAATGGTAAGCCTGTTATTGAAAATATTACCAGAATTAGTTCTCCTTGTCTGAGAATATATAATAAAAAAAGTAAGTTACCACGTGTTATGTCTGGATTAGGAGTTGCTATTGTTTCTACTTCTCAAGGAGTTTTTACTGATCAATTAGCTCGTAGAAAAGGTTTAGGTGGAGAAATTATTTGTTATGTTTCTTAATTTTTTTTGGAGACACAATGTCACGTATTGCAAAAAAAAATGTTATTATTCCTTCTGAGGTCAGTGTTTTGCTAACTGATCAAAAAGTTTTTATAAAAGGAAAAAACGGTGAATTATCATGTTTAATTCATAGTAATGTATCGGTGAAATGTTTAAATTCGTGTTTAATATTTTCTAGTAGAATTAATAATAATCATAAGAGTTGGGCTCAAGTTGGAACTTGTAGATCAATAGTTAATTCTATGATCATAGGAGTAACTGTAGGTTTCTTCAAGAAATTACAGTTATTAGGGGTAGGATACAGAGTTTTAGTTACTAATTCAAGAACTGTCAGTATGTTTTTGGGATATTCTCATCCTATTGAATATATTTTACCTGTAGGAATTATTGTAGAAAGCATTTCTCCAGTAGAAATCATTGTAAAAGGTGCTAACAAACAGTTGGTTGGACAAGTAGCGGCTAATTTGAGGTCTTATAGAAAACCGGAACCTTATAAAGGTAAAGGAATTCGTTATAGTGATGAAATTATTCGTGTAAAAGAGGCTAAAAAGAAGTAATATGATAACTACTATAAATAAAAAAAAAATTCGTTTGCGTCGTTCCATGAAAACTCGTCATAAAATTAAGAGTTTGAATTTTATTCGTTTAGTTGTGCATCGTACTTCTCGGCATATGTATGCACAGATTATAGATTCTGATGGTTGTACAGTGTTAACTAGTGCTTCTACAGTGGAAAAAAAATTGTCTAAAGCTATTATTGGATATACTGGCAATATCAATGCGTCTAGTTATATTGGTAATATAATTGCAGAACGAGCTTTGAAAAAAGGTATTAAAAAAGTTTCTTTTGATCGTTCTGGTTTTCAATATCATGGCCGAATTAAAGCGCTTGCAGATTCTGCAAGAAAAACAGGACTTAAGTTTTGAGGTAGAAATTTTGGGTAACGTTGATAAAAATATGAATGGAGATCTAAAAGAAAAATTAATTTCTGTAAATCGTGTATCTAAAACAGTTAAAGGAGGAAGAATTTTTTCTTTTACGGCATTAACTGTGGTTGGAAATGGAAAAGGTAGAGTTGGATTTGGATATGGAAAAGCACGAGAGGTTCCTGCCGCTATTCAAAAAGCAATGGAAAAAGCACGTAGAAATATGATTTATATTAAATTAAATAACGGTACTTTACAATACCCTGTAATAGGATCATATACTAGTTCATGTATATTTATGAAGCCAGCATCAGATGGTACTGGAATTATTGCAGGTGGTGCTATGAGAGCTGTATTAGAAGTGGCTGGTATACACAATGTTTTGGCTAAAACTTATGGATCTACTAATCCAATCAATGTAGTACGTGCTACAATATTAGTATTAGAGCGTATGAAATCTCCAAAAATGATTGCATTAAAGAGAAATAAGTCGATAAAAGAAATTATGAGAAATTGCCATGGATAAATTTATTAGTGTAACTCAAGTAAAAAGTTCTATAGGTCGTTTACCTAAACATAAAGCAACATTAATTGGATTAGGATTGCGTTATATTGGTCATACGGTGAAGCTTAGAAAAACACCTGATATTTTAGGAATGATTAGGTCTCTATCTTTTATGTTAAAAATTAATTAGGAATATGGAAATGTATTTGAATACTTTATCTCCAAAAGTTAAATCATTTAAAAAATTTAAAAGAGTTGGAAGAGGTATTGGATCTGGTTTTGGTAAAACATCTGGAAGAGGACATAAAGGTCAAAAATCACGTTCAGGTAGCAAACTAAAAAGAGGTTTTGAAGGTGGTCAAACACCTTTGTATAGAAGGGTTCCAAAATTTGGTTTTGTGTCTCTAAAAAAATTAAAGACAGCTGAATTGAGATTGAGTGATTTAAAAAAAATTACTGAATATAAAATTATTGATTTAAATTTATTAAAAAATTTAGGAATTATAAAAAAAAATATAAAATATGTTAAAATAATATCGTCAAAAATTAGTATAGCTAATGCATTAATTATTCGAAATTTATCTGTTTCAAAAGGTGCGAAAATTATTATTGAAGCAGTAGGTGGTAAAATTGAAGATTAATTATTAATTAGTAGGTGTTGCTTTTATGATAGAAAAAACAATTGGAACAGGTTTAAGAAATTTTAGTGATAAATTTAGTGAATTAAAACAAAGAATATTGTTTTTAATATGTTCTTTAATAGTGTTTAGAATAGGTTCTTATATTCCTATTCCTGGAATTGATACTATAGCTTTGGAGTCTTTATTAGAACAACATAGAGGAACTATTTTAGAAATGTTCAATATGTTTTCTGGTGGTGCTTTAAGTCGAGCTTCTATTTTTGCTTTAGGTATTATGCCTTTTATTTCTGCATCTATTATTATTCAAATATTGACTTTAACTCATACTAAATTTATTGAAATGAAAAAAGAAGGTGAACAAGGTCGTTATAAAATTAATAAATACATAAGATATGTTACTTTAGTTTTGGCTTTTTTTCAGTCTTTGGGTATGTCAATCAGTTTTCCTAATATATCGGGTTTAAAAAATTTAATTATAAATCCTAGTATGTCGTTTTATTTTTTAGCAGTGATTAGTTTAGTTACCGGAACCATGTTTTTAATGTGGTTAGGTGAATTAATTACTGAAAAAGGAATTGGTAATGGAATTTCAATAATTATATTTTCTGGTATTATATCTGGTTTGCCTTTATCTTTTATGCATTCTATTGAACAGATTAGACAAGGTAATTTGAATATTTTATTATTTTTTTTTATTGGAATATTAATTTTTTCAATTACTTTTTTTGTTGTTTTTATTGAAAGATGCCAGAGAAAAATTACTATAAATTATTCAAGAAGGCATTTAGCTAAAAGATCTTCTTATGTAGCAAGTGATACTTATTTGCCATTGAAATTAAATATGGCAGGTGTTATTCCAGCTATTTTTGCATCTAGTATAATTTTATTTCCAGTAACTATTGTATCTTGGTTTGGTAATGTGAGTTATTTAAAATGGCTTGTAATAGTTTCGTATTATTTACAGCCTGCTCAACCATTGTATATTTTGATTTATATTGTATCAATAATTTTCTTTTGTTTTTTTTATACAGGATTAGCTTTTAATCCTAGAGAAACATCTGAAAATTTAAAGAAATCTGGAGCTTTTATTTTTGGCATTAGACCAGGTGAGCAAACAGCTAAATATATTAAACGAATTATGTTTCGTTTAACTTCTATAGGTTCGGTATATATGACATTTATTTGTTTAGTACCTGAATGTCTTAGGGTAATTACGGGCGTTCCTTTTTATTTTGGAGGTACATCTTTACTGATTGTTGTTGTGGTAATTATAGATTTTGTGTCTCAACTGCAAACATGTATTATATCTACTCAATATGCATCAGTACTTAAAAAAAATAAATTTAAATTTTAGAATTAAATAAAAATTTGAGGTAATAATGAAAGTACGTGCTTCGGTTAAAAGATTGTGTAGAAATTGTAAAATAGTTCGTAGATATAATGTTATTCGTGTAATTTGTAAATTAGAACCTAAGCATAAACAACGTCAAGGATAATTATAAAATAGTAATTTTTATTTTAATATATATTGAATTATTTTTACATAGAGATTTGAATTTTACAGTGAAGAATTTATTTTTAAATGATTTTTAATGTTTTTAAAATTATAAATAAT
The DNA here is from genome assembly GCA_039829965.1 of Buchnera aphidicola (Chaetogeoica yunlongensis). Lineage (NCBI taxonomy): Bacteria > Pseudomonadati > Pseudomonadota > Gammaproteobacteria > Enterobacterales > Erwiniaceae > Buchnera > Buchnera aphidicola. The sequence continues at coordinate 494,690 of CP139909.1, read as the reverse complement.
ATAAAAGAGTTAGGAGTTTATATAGTGGCTCGTATTGCAGGTATAAATATTTCTGATAAAAAACACGTTTTAGTGGCTTTAACTGATATATATGGTATTGGAAAATCCAGATCGAAATTGATTTGTTTAAATTTAGAGATAGCCGAAAATACCAAAATATTGAATTTAACTAAAGAAAAATTAGAATTGCTAAGAAATGAAGTATTGAAATTTGTTATTGAAGGTGATTTACGTCGAGAAGTGACTTTAAATATAAAACGTTTACAAGATCTTAATTGTTATCGTGGTTCTCGTCATCGTAAGAGTCTGCCTGTTCGAGGGCAAAGAACTAAAACAAATGCTAGAACTAGAAAAGGTCCTCGTAAATTAATTAAAAAATAGTGTAAGAGAAAATTATGGTAAAAGAATTAAATCATGTAAAAAAACGCATTAAGAAACAAATTTTAGATGGAATAGCGCATATTCATGCTTCTTTTAATAATACTATAATTTCTATTAGTGATAGAAAAGGTAATGTTTTAGGATGGGCAACATCAGGAGGATCAGGATTTCGTGGTTCTAGAAAATCTACTCCGTTTGCAGCTCAAGTTGCTGCTGAGCGTTGTGCTGAAATTGTTAAAGATTATGGTATAAAAAATTTAGAAGTTATGGTGAAAGGTCCTGGACCTGGTCGTGAATCTAGTATTAGAGCGTTAAATTCTATTGGGTTTCGTATTACTAATATTACTGATGTGACTCCTATTCCTCATAATGGTTGTCGTTCTCCCAAGAAACGTCGTGTATAATGACGTTATTATATTATTTTATTGTGGAATTAATATGTTATGGCAAAATATTTAGGTCCAAAATTAAGATTGTCTCGTAGGGAAGGTACTGATTTATTTCTAAAATCTGGTATACGTTCAATTGATTCTAAATGTAAATTAGATCAATTACCTGGTCAACATGGTATTAAAAGACAACGTTTATCTGATTATGGTATTCAATTAAGAGAAAAACAAAAAGTAAGAAGATTATATGGCATTTTAGAATCTCAATTTAGAAATTATTATAAACGTGCATCTAGATTAAAAGGAAATACGGGAGAGAATTTATTGTATTTATTGGAAAATCGTTTGGATAATGTAGTGTATCGAATGGGTTTTGGTGCTACTCGATCTGAATCACGACAATTAATAAATCATAAATCTATATTAGTAAACAACTGTATAGTAAACATTCCTTCGTATCAGGTTTCTTCTGGTGATGTAGTTAGTGTTCATACAAAGTCTAAATTACAGTCTCGTATTAAAGCATCTTTGGAATTATCAGAACAACGTGAAAAATCGATTTGGATGGAAGTAAATATATCTAAAATGGAAGGTATATATAAAAGATTTCCTGAACGCTCTGATTTATCTACAGAAATAAATGAGTATTTAATTGTTGAACTTTATTCAAAATAAGTAAAAATATTATTGTATGGGGATATGATGCAGGGTTCCGTAACTGAGTTTTTAAAACCTAGATTAGTGAATATTGAACAGATTAGTTTAACACATGCAAAAATTATTCTTGAGCCATTAGAACGTGGTTTTGGACATACTTTAGGAAATGCTTTACGTCGTGTTTTATTATCCTCCATGCCTGGATATGCAGTAACAGAAGTAGAAATTGATGGTGTTCTCCATGAATACAGTATTAAAGAAGGTATAAAAGAAGATGTTATTGAAATAATATTAAATTTAAAAGGGTTAGCAGTTAAAGTACATGGAAAGGATAATGTATATTTAACGTTAGTTAAATCGGGAATTGGGGTTGTTATTGCATCTGATATTAACCATGGAAATGATGTAGAAATAATCAATCCTAATCATGTTATTTGTACTCTTACTGATGCAAATTCATCAATATCTATGAGAATTAGAGTGCAACGTGGTAGAGGTTATGTTCCTGCATCTTCAAGATTACATTTAGGAAATGATAACAAAGAAAACTATATAGGTAAATTATTAGTAGATGCTTGTTATAGTCCAATAGAGAGAATTGTTTATAAAGTTGAAGCTGCTCGTGTTAAACAGAGAACAGATTTAGATAAATTAATTATTGAAATGGAAACTAATGGTACGATTGATCCTGAAGAAGCAATTAAAAGAGCAGCTACAATTTTATCCAGTCAATTAGAAGCTTTTGTTGATTTAAAAGATATTGAGGAACCTGAAGTTAAGGAAAAAAAGCCAGAATTTGATCCTATTTTACTTCGTCCAGTGGATGATTTGGAATTGACTGTACGTTCAGCAAATTGTTTAAAAGCTGAATGTATTCATTATATTGGTGATTTAGTGCAAAAAACAGAAGTAGAATTATTAAAAACTCCAAATTTAGGCAAAAAATCTTTAACTGAGATAAAAGATGTATTAGCTGCAAAAAAATTATCATTAGGTCTTCGTTTAGAGAATTGGCCTCCTATGAATATTTTAGATAATTGATGTTTTAGATAATTTTAGGTTTGTATTTTCAGGAGTGACTAGAAGTTATGAGGCATAGAAAGATTGGTCGTAGATTTAATAGAAGTAATTCTCATTTAAAATCTATGTTGAAAAATATAGTATGTTCATTATTTCGTTATGAAATGATAAAAACTACGTTATCTAAGGCAAAAGAGTTGCGTCGTATCGCAGAGCCTTTGATTACTTGTTCGAAAAAAGATTCTTTGTCAAATCGTCGTCTTATCTTTTCAAAAGTTCGTGATAATGAAATTGTTTTTAAGTTATTTAGAGATTTAGGTCCTCATTTTTTAAATAGATGTGGTGGATATACTAGAATTTTAAAGTGTGGTTTTAGAAGTGGAGATAATGCTCCAATGGCTTATGTTCAATTAGTGGATAGATTTAAAAATAAAAAAACGAAAAATTTATTAAAATAAAGTTATAATTTATTATTATTATTTTAATTTTAAATAAAATGTTGTTTTGTAAAGTAACAAACGGCATTTATTTGCCGTTCTGTTTGTCATATAAATAATTTTGTATTCTAGTATAGAATGAATTAGTTAGGATTATGAAGTTATAACACAAGATATATAAATAATTAATTTTAGATATAGAATTATTTAATTAAAACGTTACAATTCGAGAGAGAAGCATATTTTATAAAAATTATTATTTTAGATGTTAGGTATATTGGAAGAAATTTAGCTAAGTGTTTAGTGACTGAAAAAAATATGAAATTAATGGATATTAATGATTTTTTTATTTTTTAGTTTTGAGATAAATATAATTTTAAAGTGATTTTAAGATATGTGGTACTTCTAGAGCATTAAGAGATTTAGGACTATTTAGGAATCTTATTTTGGTGATAGCGATAATCTATTTAGTATAATGAGATAATTTTTTTGTTGAGTATTTTATTTTTTATAAAAATAATTATTTTTATTCTTTTATTAACTTAGAACTAGATGATGTATTTGTTATTTTATTATTTTATAAAAACATAGAAATATTAATGAAATATTTAAATAAAATTGATGTATTTTATAAAATAATTTTTTATTATAGTAATGTAAAATTTTTGATTTAATTCATTAAAAAAATTAAAAGTCAAAATAATATTTGTAATAGTAAAAGAAGATGAATATATAGATTTAACGAATGTTATTAATTCAATAAATTTTTGTGAATATTTGATTATTTTATTAACAATATCTTATATTAGAGGTATAGAAATTTTTGGTGTTTTTATTACATGATTTAATATTGAGATTTTAGAAGTTTTAGTTATAGAATACTTTATGTGTCTTTATATTTAAAAACAAAATAAGTGTATTACATTTATCATTAGGAATTAGAAATAGTGTTTTTTATTATAAAAATCAAGATATTTTAAAAATTTAGCATCATACTATTTTTAGAATATTATGATAGTTTAGTTTTTGTGATTACAAATAAAGTTTTTGTATTAAATTTAGAAGTTTTTTTAGATTGTGTTTTATTTGAATTTTTTATTTTAATTGAATTCCTGGTTTACACCATGGATATTTAGGATGACATAGGTTTTTTGCAAGCATAATTTTTTTTCCAGGTAATTGTACTTGTTGGATGTTTAAAATATTTTTTTTTGTTTTAATTTGTATTCCATATTTATTTATTAAAATTATTTCTCCAGTTTTATATTTGTATTGAGATAGATTACTTATAACATTGGCTGACCATACTTTAATGGACAATTTTTTATTAATTGTAAAATAACAAATAGGCCATGGATTATATGCTCTTATTAATCTTTCTAATTTTATTGCATCTGTTGACCAAAGTAATTTAGCATCTGTTTTTTTAATTTTTTTTGAATATTTAGTTAGTTTACTTTGATGAATGGAGTAATAAGAGTTATTTAAAAATTTTATTAGTATTTTAGTTAATATTTTACAACTTAATGTTTGTAATCTTTTTTGTAAAGTCGAACAGGTATCTGTATTTTTAATAATACAAGGTGATGAATAGATTATATTTCCAGTATCAATATTTTTGCTCATTTTTATGATGGTAATTCCAGTTAATTTATCTCCATATAGAATAGAAGATTGTATTGGTGATGGGCCTCGCCATTTGGGTAATAAAGATGTATGAATATTTATTCCCCCTAATGGAAAAATTTTTAGTATAGTTTGGGGAATAATTTTTCCATAAGACACTACTATCATAATATCTGCATTAAGATTAAGTATTTGATTATAAAATTCTGTTGTATTTAATGATATTGGTTGAAAAACAGGAATATTAAATTTTTTAGCTAAAATTTTTGTTGGTGTAGAAACGACATTTTGTCCTCTTCCATAGGGTTTATCTGGTTGTGTAATTATTCCTAAGATTTTATGACTAGTTTGTTTTATAAGTACTTTTAAGTGGTTTTTTGAAAAATCGTTTGTTCCAGCAAAAACGATGTTTAAAGTTTTTGAATTTTTAAGAATCATATTTTTTTTTGTTTATTTTTTTAATAAATCGTTTTTTTTTAAGATCTGAAAGATGATCTATAAATAGTTTTCCTAGCAAATGATCGATTTCATGTTGAATGCAAATAGATAATGTAAAATTTTCTTTTGTATGTATTTTAATTTTTTTTCCTGTTGAATTGAATGCGTCAACTGTAATTTCTTTTGCTCTTGTGATTTTTTCTTGATAATACGGTATTGATAGACATCCTTCTTGAGTGATAATGGTTCCGTGTTTTTTTATAATTTTAGGATTGATTAATGTAATAGGATTAGTTGATTCAAGAATTACATCCATTACTATTATTTGTAATGGGATATTTACTTGTGTAGCAGCTAATCCAATTCCGTTGTAAAAATACATTGTATCAAACATATCTTTAATGATCTTATGTATATCACTATTTATGTTTGATATTGGTTTTGCAATTTTTCTTAAACGATAATCTGGATATTTTAATATTTTTAGTACTGACATAGTGATTTGAATGTTTTAGCATTAGTTAATTATTTTATATAATATTTATTATAAAGTAATTTAATATTAATTAATAATTAAAATTAATATTTTGTTAGATGTATTATATTTTTATAAAATTTGATAAAAATTATTTTGTGTTTAATATTTTGTATTAGATAGTAAATTTCTGATAATAAGTTTTAATTTTTTAGTAAAATATTGGATATCAATTTCTATTTTATTATATGAATATATGAGAAAATTAAGATAAAATTTTTTATTTATTATAGTTTTTGATAAAAAATTAATATTATTAGAATTAGTTTGATTGTAATTTTGAAGATAATAGTTTAGTAATTAAGTTATTAAAATAAAAGTATAGAGATATAAAAAAAGGATGGTGTGAAAAGTTTTAAATTGTAATTGTATAAAAATTTATTTTTTAAAAAGAAAATCATTAATGGTTTATATAATTTATCTGTACGATTTATGGTATCTATTAGTATTGACATTTTTTTAGACATATTATGTCAGTATATATAAATATTTTTAGTAACTGTATAATTGCTATTTTAATATTATATGGAAAGTAAAGAAACAAAAATAGTTTATTTAAAATTTTAATTATTATTAATGGAAATTTAATGAAAAATGGTTGAATTATTTAAAGATGATTTTTATGTTTTTGGAAATCCTATTTATCATACTAAATCTCCATATATTCATAAATTATTTTCAATTCAAACTGGAATTAGTTATAAATATAGTTCAAAATTAGTTCCATTAAATGAATTTAAGAATTATATGATAGATTTTTTTTTGAATAATGGTAAAGGTGCCAATATAACAGTTCCATTTAAAGAAGAAGCATACTTTTTTTCTCATGTTTTAACTGATAGAGCTAAAATGTCTGGTTCAGTAAATACATTTAAAAAATTAAAGAATAATTTGATCTTAGGAGATAATACTGATGGAATAGGTATTTTTTATGATTTACGTAGAATTAATTTTATTACTAAAATTCGTAATAATGTTTTATTGATTGGCGCTGGTGGAGCTGCTAGAGGGATAATTTTTACTTTATTATCATTTGGTTGTAATATTGTTATTGTGAATAGAACAATTAGTAAAGTGAAATGTTTATTAGAATGCTTTAAGAATAAGATCGGTTCTATTTCTATTTTTAATGATGATTTAAGATTAAACTATCATTTTGATTTAATTATTAACGCTACAGTAAATTTATATTTTAATCCTGATTTAGATAGAATTAAGTGTTTTATAAATAAAGATATATGTTGTTATGACATAAACTATTTAAAAAAAAATAAAAATACTTCTTTCATTTTATGGTGTTTAGAGAATGGAGCAGTTCGTATTTCTAATGGTATTGGTATGTTAGTAAGTCAAGCTGCTTATTCATTTTATTTATGGTATGGTTTTTTACCTAATATTGATGAGGTAATTAATATTTTAGTAAAATAACATATTTAGTATTTTTAATAAATTATAAAATTAAATTTTAGAAATATTTTCAGTATTTAATTTAATTTTTATAATTTAAAAAAAAAACTTGACTCTTTTTTTTCATTATGTAACATAGAATTAGTAAAAAATTTTTATTTTTAATATAAACTTGGGTACATACTTTTTAATTATGTCCCCTTCGTCTAGAGGTCTAGGACACTGCCCTTTCACGGCGGCAACAGGGGTTCAAATCCCCTAGGGGACAATGAATAAATTTAATAAAATAATTTTATTTATTTGTGTACTTCATTTAATGAATATGTTATCCTTTGTTTTGATTTAAACAGTAGTTAAATTAAAGTATGTTCTTTAAAAATTCGGAATCAAGAAAAATTATATTAAACTTTTACAATAAACATCTGTGGGTTGTGAGGTTAAGCATAAAAAGCGTACATGGTGAATGCCTTGGCAGTCAGAGGCGATGAAGGACGTGCAAATCTGCGAAAAGCATCGGTGAGTTGATATGAGACGTTATAAACCGGTGATTTCCGAATGGGGAAACCCGATACTTTTTAGAAGTATCATTACTTAACTGAATACATAGGTTAGTAAAGCAAACCAGGGGAACTGAAACATCTAAGTACCTTGAGGAAAAGAAATCAAACGAGATTCCCTAAGTAGTGGCGAGCGAAACGGGAACAGCCTAGAACATAGTTATAATATAAGTTGTTAGTAGAACATTTTGGAAAAAATGACAATAAAAGGTGATAGTCCTGTATACGAAAACAATTTTATTTATACGTTCGAAAAGTAGGGCGAGACACGAGAAATCTTGTCTGAAGATGGGGGGACCATCCTCTAAGGCTAAATACTCCTGACTGACCGATAGTGAACTAGTACCGTAAGGGAAAGGCGAAAAGAACCCCGGTAAGGGGAGTGAAATAGAACCTGAAACCGTGTACGTACAAGCAGTAGGAGCTTTTTTTGTTATTATAAAGAGAGAGTGACTGCGTACCTTTTGTATAATGGGTCAGCGACTTGTATTCTGTAGCAAGGTTAACCGAAAATAAGGGGAGCCGAAGGGAAACCGAGTCCTAAATAGGCGATTTTTTTTTAGTTTCAGGATACAGACCCGAAACCCGGTGATCTAGCCACGGGCAGGTTGAAGGTTAGGTAAAACTAACTGGAGGACCGAACCGACTGATGTTGAAAAATCAGCGGATGACCTATGGTTAGGGGTGAAAGGCCAATCAAACCGGGAGATAGCTGGTTCTCCCCGAAAGCTATTTAGGTAGCGCCTCATGAATTCATCTTTGGGGGTAGAGCACTGTTTCGGCTAGGGAACCATCCTGGTTTACCAATCCGATGCAAACTCCGAATACCGAAGAATGTTATCATGGGAGACACACAGCGGGTGCTAACGTTCGTTGTGGAAAGGGAAACAACCCAGATCGCCAGCTAAGGTCCCAAAATCATAATTAAGTGGAAAACGATGTGAGAAGGCATAAACAGCCAGGATGTTGGCTTAGAAGCAGCCATCATTTAAAGAAAGCGTAATAGCTCACTGGTCGAGTCGGCTTGCGCGGAAGATTTAACGGGGCTAAAATTATGTACCGAAGCTGCGACAATAAAATTGTTATACTTTTTTATTGGGTAGGGGAGCGTTCTGTAAGCCAGAGAAGATATATTGTAAGATATGTTGGAGGTATCAGAAGTGCGAATGCTGACATGAGTAACGATAAAACAGGTGAAAAACTTGTTCGCCGAAATACTAAGGTTTCCTGTCCAACGTTAATCGAGGCAGGGTTAGCCGATTCCTAAGGTGAGGCCAAACGGCGTAATCGATGGACAACAGGTTAATATTCCTGTGCTTAATATTATTGCGAAGGGGGGACGAAGGAGGTTAAGTTATCCAGGCGACGGTTGTCCTGGTTTAATCGTGTACGTATGAAGATTAGGTAAATCCGATCTTCTTTAATACCAGGCGAGAAGACGAATCATTATAATGATGAAGTAACCTATACCATACTTCCAGGAAAAGCCTCTAAGCTATTAAGATAATATTAAATCGTACTACAAACCGACACAGGTAGTTAAGTAGAGAATACTAAGGCGTTTGAGAGAACTTGGGTGAAGGAACTAGGCAAAATAGTGCCGTAACTTCGGGAGAAGGCACGCTAGTAGTAAGTGAGTAAAATTAACTTTTATGAGCTAAATCTAGTCTAAGATAATGGCTGGCTGCAACTGTTTATTAAAAACACAGCACTGTGCAAACACGAAAGTGGAAGTATACGGTGTGACGCCTGCCCGGTGCCGGAAGGTTAATCGAAGGAGTTAAAGGAAAATCATTAATTATCCTTAAAGCTCTAGACTGAAGCCCCGGTAAACGGCGGCCGTAACTATAACGGTCCTAAGGTAGCGAAATTCCTTGTCGGGTAAGTTCCGACCTGCACGAATGGCGTAATGATGGTCAGACTGTCTCCACCCAAGACTCAGTGAAATTGAAATCGCTGTGAAGATGCAGTGTACCCGCGGCAAGACGGAAAGACCCCGTGAACCTTTACTATAGCTTGACACTGAAAATTTGTTTTCAATGTGTAGGATAGGTGGGAGACTGAGAAAATTAGACGCTAGTTTAATTTGAGTCAACCTTGAAATACCACCCTTTAAAAATTAATTTTCTAACCTAGTGCCGTAATCCGGTATAGAGACAGTGTCTGGTGGGTAGTTTGACTGGGGCGGTCTCCTCCCAAAGAGTAACGGAGGAGTACAAAGATTGGCTAATTACGGTTGGAAATCGTAAGGTTAGTGCAAAGGCATAAGCCAGTTTAACTGTGAGCATGATAATGCGAGCAGATGCGAAAGCAGGTCTTAGTGATCCGGTGGTTCTGTATGGAAAGGCCATCGCTCAACAAATAAAAGGTACTCCGGGGATAACAGGCTGATACCGCCCAAGAGTTCATATCGACGGCGGTGTTTGGCACCTCGATGTCGGCTCATCACATCCTGGGGCTGAAGCAGGTCCCAAGGGTATGGCTGTTCGCCATTTAAAGTGGTACGCGAGCTGGGTTTAGAACGTCGTGAGACAGTTCGGTCCCTATCTGCCGTGGGCGTAGGAAGATTGAGGAGGGCTACTTCTAGTACGAGAGGACCGAAGTGGACGCATCTCTGGTGTTCGGGTTGTCATGCCAATGGCATTGCCCGGTAGCTACATGCGGAAAAGATAAGAGCTGAAAGCATATAAGCACGAAACTTGCTCCAAGATTAGTCTTCCCTGAAACTTATTTTTTTAGTTTACTGAAGGGACGTTGAAGACTACGACGTTGATAGGCTGGATGTGTACGCATAGTAATATGTTTAGCTAACCAGTACTAATGACCCGAGAGGCTTAACCTTACAACACCAGAGATGTTTAAATAAAAATGTTTAATAAAATATTCTTGTATCCGATGTATTTTTCTTAAACTATTTGTTATTTGCATTTTTAAGAATATAAGACCTGGTAAAAATAGTGTTATGGTACCACCTGAAACCATTCCGAACTCAGAAGTGAAACATTTCAACGCCGATGGTAGTGCGGGGCTTCCCTGTGTGAGAGTAGGACATTGCCAGGTTAAAAAAATCCGAAACTATTTCGGATTTTTTTTTATATTAATTAAAAATAAAAATTTTTTTATATTAAGTTTATTATAATTTTATATTTAAAAAAGTATTTTTTGCAATTTAAGTATTGATATGTGTTAATATATTTTTTTAAATAGTAGTATTTATTTAAAGATTTTAATTGTAAATTATTTATAAAAAACAATTTACAATTTTGTATTAGCTAATAATTTAAAATTTAGTATATATTTTTTTATGTGAAGGTAATTATAGATGTCCAAGATTAAAGGTAATGTAAAGTGGTTTAATGAATCTAAAGGGTTTGGTTTCATTACTCCTGAAGATGGAAGCAAAGATGTATTTGTTCATTTTTCAGCTATCCAAAGCAACGGATTTAAAACTTTGTCAGAAGGTCAAAGTGTTGAATTCGAAATTACCGAAGGAGCAAAAGGCCCATCAGCGGCTAATGTAATTAGTTTATAATTTTTTATTAAAACTATTTTAAAAATATTTTGATTTTGTAATGCAGCATGGTAATAAAGCTGCATTACATATTATGAATATTTTATATATAGTAAATAATTTTTATTGTTTTATAAAACCATTCTAACTGTGTTAATATTTCCAAGATCATAGTAAAGACTTTCTATTTCTTCAAAAGTACGTGCGCATATAGTAATGGAAATAGATAGATAGTTTCCTTTATTACTAGATCTTATTTGAGGAATATAATCTCCAGGTAGTTTACGTTGAATAATTTTAATTATTTTATCAACTAATTCTGGTTGAGCTAATCCAATCACTTTATAAGTAAATAAACAAGGAAATTTTAACATTTTTTCAAGTTTGCTTTTTTTTTTCATATTTTTCCTTTTTTTAGTGTGATACATAAGAGAATATTTTTAATATTGTTAATAAATAAAGATACATTTATAAATATTCATTTGTAGTTGAGGATTGATTAGATTAATATTTATATTAAAAAATTTTTAAAATAGAGGTTTATTTTTTTTAGATACAAAGAAATGTATTAATAAATACAAATTAAATTAAAATATGAATAGATTATTAGTATTTTGTATTAAAGAAAAATATAGATTATGTTTCAATAAGATGTTATATTTTTTTGATTTTTACTGTTAATATTTATCTATATATTAATGATAAATTAAAAAAATATCATAGTTTTTGAATATTATATATGTTAATTATTTAAATATTTATTATACTATGAAATAATATTTTTTCTTTTTTAAAGTTATATTTTATGTTAAAAATTTTTAATTCTTATACTGGCAAGCAAGAGAATTTTATAGTTCATCAAGACAATATGATTAAGATGTATGTATGTGGTATGACGGTTTATGATTTCTGTCATATTGGTCATGGTAGAACTGTAATATTTTTTGATATAGTAGCACGTTATTTACGTTATTTAGGTTATAAATTAAAATATGTTCGTAATATTACGGATATTGATGATAAAATTATTAAAAAATCTTTAGTAAATAAAGAAAGTTGTTTTAGTTTATCTAACAGAATGATTATTAATATGCATCGAGATTTTTCTTTATTAAATGTTTTATCTCCTGATCGTGAACCTCGTGTTACTGAATGTATAAGTGATATTATTAAAAAAATTTCTATTCTATTAGCAAAAAAATATGCATATGTGGCATATAATGGAGATATAGTTTTCTCAGTAGATAGTTATTCTGATTATGGAATGTTGTCTAAACAAGTGTTACATCAGCTAAAACATTTTGTACGTATATCTTCTAATAAAAATGTAAAACAGAATCCATTAGATTTTGTGTTATGGAAAGCACAGAAAAAAAGTGATTTTATAACTTGGGAATCTCCTTGGGGCGCTGGAAGACCTGGATGGCATATTGAATGTTCATCTATGAGCATATTAGAATTTCAAGATAGAATAGACATTCATGGTGGAGGTATAGATTTGTTATTCCCACATCATGAAAATGAATTAGCTCAATCTGTATGTATTAATAAAAATTTTTTTACGAGATATTGGATGCATACTGGTTTAGTAATTATAAATGATAAAAAAATGTCTAAGTCTTTAGGAAATACTATTTTATTGAAGGATTTGTTGTTTTCTTTTGATTCAGAAAGTATACGTTATTTTTTATTGTCTACACATTATAGGCATCCCTTAAATTTTTGTTATCAAGGTTTATATCGTTCTAGAGAATTATTAAAAAAATTATATTTGTCTTTACGAGATACTGATAGTAACGCTATTACTAACTTAGTAATGAATCGTGATTATAAAATAGATTTTTTAAATGCTTTGAATAACGATTTTAATACTCCTGTTGCGTTATCAATATTAGTAGAGTTATCTAAAAAAATTAATAAATATAAATTAATAGACAAAACGAAAGCAAATTTTTTAGCTTTTATATTAGTAGAATTAGGTAATATTTTAGGTTTATTATTTCAACATCCGGATAGTTTTTTAAAAAATACTTTCATTGGTAATATTGATATTCTTAAGGTAATAAATTCTTTAATAGATAGAAGAACTAATGCTAGAAATCGTCAAGATTGGCAACAATCTGATAAGATACGAAAAGAATTATTAGAAATGGGAATAATATTAGAAGATACTTATTTGGGAACTATTTGGAGATCTTTAAAATAAAAAAGTTAAATTGATATTTTTTTATAAATATTATTTTTTATAATAATTTTGTTCATAAACTTTTAAGGTATTTTTTAATAATGTGATTACGGTCATAGGTCCAACCCCTCCTGGAACTGGAGTTAGATATGAAGCTTTTTTATAGATTGAGTTAAAATTTATGTCTCCTACAATTTTTCCGTTATCCAATCTATTTATTCCGACATCAATTATTATAGCTCCTTTTTTGATCCATTTTTTTGTTAAAAAATTTGCTTGTCCAATAGCTATAATTATTAGATCGGCTTGTTTTGTAAATTTTTTTAGTTTTTTTGTATATCTATGTGTAATTGTAGTAGTACAACCTGATAGCAACAATTCCATACTCATAGGTCTTCCTACAATGTTTGATGCTCCTATCATAACAGCGTGTAATCCTTTAATCTTAATTTTATAATATTTAAGTAGAGTAATAATTCCTAATGGAGTACATGGTCTTAAGTATGGTATTTTTTGACATAACAATCCTGTATTATATGGGTGAAAACCATCAACATCTTTATTTGGGTTAATACTGCTAAATAAAGTTTTTTTATTTATATGTTTTGGAATTGGTAATTGTATCAATATTCCATCTATTGTAGAATCTTTGTTTAATTTTTCAATAAGATTTAAAATTTTTGATTCTTTGACTAAATTTGAAAATTTCCAAAGTTGTGATATAAATCCTATTTTTTTACATACTTCAAGTTTTTTTGAAACATAAATTTGTGATGCTAAATTAGATCCTATTAAAATTATAGCTAGTCCAGGGGGTCTTTTTCCTATTTTTAGTTTAGATTGAACTTTTTTTGAAATTTTTAATTGTAATTTATTTGCAATATATTGCCCATTTAATATTTTTGATTTCATATTTAAGCGTAAAAATTATTTTATTAAAATTTAGTTAAAAGTAATTTATTTTTATTAAATTAATGGTATTATATTAACACAGTAGTATACGTAAATTAAAAATATAATATGTGTATATTTGCGCTCTTAGCTCAGTTGGATAGAGCAACGGCCTTCTAAGCCGTAGGTCATAGGTTCGAATCCTATAGAGCGCAATTTATTTATTTTTAATAAGTTTTACATTTATAATTAATATTTTTATTTTCTAAATAATTTTGTATTTTTTGGTTTATTATTTCAATTTTATTTTCACTATTTATTTCATAATATAAGAGATTGTAATTATTACTTTCTTGCATGTAAAAATTTTTTAAAGAAACAATATATTTTTTATATTCTGTTAGTCTTTTTTTTATTATTTCTTCTCGGTCATCTGATCTACTTATTAGATTATTAGCTTGAAAATTATTTTTGTTGAAAATTTTTTTATTATAAGTTAATCCTGTTATAGCATCTATTTTTCTTTTTTTTATTCTTTGTAATATTTTTTCTTCAGATAGTTTAAATTCAAAAACATAATTTATTATAGTTTTGTTCCTTTTTAAGTATTCAGCTTGTTCAATAGTTCTAGGAAATCCATCTAAAATAAATCCATTTTTATATTTTTTTTGAGTCAGTTCATTTTTTATAATTTCCATAATTATAGAATTTTGAACTAGTTTTCCTTTTATAATAAATTCTTCAATTTTAAATCCTAGATTTGTTTTTTTTTTGATTTCGTTTCTTAATATATTTCCAGTAGAAATAATTGAGAGTTTATATTTATTTGCAATAAATTGTGCTTGTGTTCCTTTTCCTGTTCCAGGTGCTCCTAGTAAAACAATCTTCATTTTTTATCCTTAAAAATATTTAATATTTTTATTTTTTAGGTGTTGTTATAAAATTTGTTTTACAATTTATTAAAAAATTATTTATTCTAGATATAAATTTATTTGGGTTTTCTAATGTATTTTTTTCGGCAAGTAAAGCTTGTTCAAAGAGTAAATAAATCCAGTTTTTAAGTTCGTGTTGGTTTTTTGTATTTTGTATTTTTGTTATTAGAGGATGATTAGGATTAATTTCTAAAATGTATTTTATTTTTGGAATTTTTTGTCCAGCAGCTGAAAATAATTTTGCCATTTGGGTACTCATATCATTTGCATCAGTAATTACTATGGATGGTGTATTTTTTAGTTTATATGTAGTTCTTACATCTTTAATTTTATCTCCTAATGTTTTTTTAATTTTGTTTAGAAACTCGTTCATATTACTATTAGAAACAGTTTTTTTGGTGTGAGTAGTATCAGTATTATTATTTAGTTTTTCAATAGATTGATCATCTTTACTCACTGATTGAAATTTTTTTCCATTATATTCAATTAAATAATTCATCATCCATTCATCTATTTTATCAGATAAAATTAATACATCTATATTCTTTTCTTTGAAAAATTCTAAATGCGGACTACTAATAGCTGAAGTATAATTATCAGACGTTATATAATAGATTTTTTCTTGATTTTTTTTCATGTTTGATACATATTCTTCTAAAGACATTGTTTGATTTGGAGTATTACTTAGCATAGAAGAAAATCTTAGTAAATTCGAAATTGTATTTTTATTTTCTAAATCTTCAGCTGGTCCTTCTTTTAAAATTAGTCCAAATTCATTCCAAAATTTTTGGTATATAGTAATATCTTTACTTAAATAGTTAATTGTCTGTAATACTTTTTTTGTAAGTGATTTTTTAAGATTTTGAATTAATTTATTATTTTGTAGTATTTCTCTAGAAATATTTAAAGGTAAATCATTAGAATCTATAATTCCTTTTACGAATCTTAAATAGTTTGGTAAAAATTGTTCTGCTTCGTCCATGATATATATACGTTTTACATATAATTTTATTCCATGTTTATTTTCTCTATTCCAGATATCCCAAGTAGATTTTGAAGGAATGAATAATAGAATGGTGTATTCTTGTGTACCTTCAACTTTATTATGTGTCCAGGTTAATGGATCGTTAGAATCATGTGTTAGTTTTTTATAGAAGTTTTTATAATCATTTTCTGTAATTTCAGATTTTGGTTTTGTCCATAAAGCGATTGCTTGATTAATTTTTTCCCAAGAAAATGTTTTTTCTTTTTCATTGTATGTGTTTAATTCTATAGGAATAGAAATGTGATCAGAATATTTACTAACTATAGTTTGTATTTTCCATTCTTCTAAAAATTCTTTGTTTTCTTCATTTAAATGTAATGTAATTTCAGTGCCTCTTTCTTCTTTAGTAATTTTACTAACTTCATATTCTCCTTTACCATCTGACGTCCACAGTACACCTTCTTCTTTATTTAGCCCGGCAAATCTAGTTTTTACAGAAACTTTTTTAGATACAATAAAAGAGGAATAAAAACCAACACCAAATTGACCAATAAGATTATTTTTTGTTTGTTTTATTTTTTCTAAAGATTTTAAAAATTTTTTTGTTCCAGATTTTGCTATTGTACCTAAGTTATTAATTACTTCTTCATATTTCATACCTATTCCATTGTCAATAATTTTTAAAGTGTTATTGTTTTTATCAACCATGATTCTTATGTACAAATTAAAATTATTTTCGTATAATTTTTGTGATGTAATTGCTTTGAATTTAAGTTTATCAATTGCATCTGAAGAATTAGATATTAGTTCTCTTAAAAATATTTCTTTATTTGAATAAAGAGAATGAATCATTAAATGTAGTAATTCTTTTGTTTCTGATTTAAAAGTATATGTTTGTTTTTTTTGTATATTCATATTTTATTACCATAACTAAATTAAGTTTAAATTTTGTAGTTAAATTTTATAAATGTTTTAATTAACATTTTTACTATTTTTTATAATGCATGTTTTTTTATTAAAAAGGTAGATTTGTATCTTCGTTAGATAATTTTATTCCCGAGGATACAGATGACATTTTTTGTTTTTGAAGTTCAGAAATTTTTCTTACTGCATCATTAAATGCTGCTGCTATTAAATCTTCTAGTATTTCTTTATCATTTTCTAAAATAAAATTTTTGTCTATTTCTATTTTTCTACAATAATGAGAACCTAATAAAGTAATTTGTACTATTCCTGCTCCAGATTTTCCGATAACTTCTATATCGGATATTTCTTGTTGTGCTTTTTTCATTTTTTCTTGTATTTGTTGTGCGTGTTGCATCAAATTTTTTAACCCATCTTTTGAAAACATATACAATCCTTTTTTTATTTATTTAAAATATTATTGCAAAAAATTTATAATTGATAATTGAATAGTACTTTAGCTTGTAAATTAAAACTATATATTATAAAAGAAGTGTTTATATAAATATATATTGAGTGATAGCTAATAGTATTAGTTTATTTTTATCATTTTTTAGATTGATATTTTAGTAAAATTATTTAATGTTTAATGGTTTTAATTTTATGTATGGTTTATGCGTGTAATAATGTGGTGTTTAAATTAAGCATTCTTAATAATGTCATTTCTACACTCATTTTTTGATTTGGAGTTATGGATAGTTCTTTTTTTCCTTGTAAAGCAATTTTGTAATATGAATAGATACTTTGATGGTTTAATGAGTTTGAAATTTCCTCTATTTGTTTTGTATTTTTTTTAGAATAGAAAGATTGAGATTTTATTTCAGGGTTTATTTGAAACATTGAAATATAATGTAAAGCTTTTAATATTTCTATTAATATATTTTCCCAATTAATATTTGATGTAGAGATTTTATCTAATAATAGTGAAAATGTTTTTATATTTTGATTAATTATAGTCATAAAAATTTCTAAAATTATATCATTATTTGATATATTTAGAGTACATTTGACTATTTTTTCAGTAATATTATTATTACTAATAGAAATTATTTGTTCTATTAGTGTGATGGCTTCTCTTAGGCTACCATTAGCATGTTGAGATATTAACATTATAGCTTTTTTTTCATATAAGATATTTTCTTGATTTAATATATTTGATATATGTAAAAAAATTTTTTTAAAGTTAATAGGTTTTAATTGAAAATATAAACAGCGTGAAAGAATGGAATCTGGTATTTTTTTTAAGTTTGTAGTTGCTAAAATAAATTTAATATGTTTAGGTGGTTCTTCTATAGTTTTTAATAAAGCGTTAAAACTATGTCGTGATAACATATGTACTTCATCAATTAAATAAATTTTAAATCTTCCTTTGGTAGGTCGATATGGAATATTTTCTAATAATTCTTTAATATCTTCTACTTTAGTTTTAGATGCACCGTCTATTTCATGTAAATCAATAAAATTTCCTTGTTCAATTTCTAGACAATTAGAACATTTTCTACATGGATTAGGAGATATTTTTAGTTTGCAATTTAAGCTTTTTGCTAATAGTCTTGCGAGAGTAGTTTTTCCTGTTCCTTGCATACCATAGAATAACCAAGAATGATGTATTCTATTTAATATTAAACTATTAGATATAGCAGTAACAATATATTTTTGCCCAATTACGTCTTTAAATAATTGAGGTCTCCATTTTCTAGCTAAAATTTGATAATGCATAGTTTATAAGTTATTGGATTAAAATGTTAAATTTAAAGAATTTATTTTATCACAAAATTTTTTAATAAAGAAGATGTTTAGAAGTATATATAATTATATACAATTAAAAAAATTTACAATTAATATTTTTTAATGTACAATTATTATTGTAGGTCTTTATTAGTACTCTATAGCACTGTAATCTTAAAAATTTGGTCAGGATTGGAAAATAGCAGCCATATTAAGTAATGCAGGTGCTATGAACATTATTAATAGAGACTTACATAATTTTTAGAGTTATTTTTTAAGTATTATGTATGAATTAAAATTATTATTTGTTTTTGATATTTTTTTTTTATTTTATTATAAATTTTGTTTATCTAGTTTTATAATTTTTCCATTTTTAAATGTAAATATTGTATCTGCTTGTTCGATAATAGAGAGTCTATGTGTAATTACAATTAGAGTGATAGATTTTTTTTTTATAGAGGATAATATATATTTGATATCATTTTCTGTATTTAGATCTATATTTGATGTAGCTTCGTCTAATATTAAAATTTTAGGATGTTTAATTAATACTCTTGCAATGGATAAAAGTTGTTTTTGACCGGTTGATAACATATTCCCATTTTCGCCTAATTTTTCATATAGACCATTGGGAAGAGAATTTATATAATTTATTAGTTTTATTTTTTTTAATATGTTTATAATTTTATATTTAGGATACTTTTTACCTAATGTAATATTTTCTAAAATAGTATCATTGAGTATTATAGGATCTTGTTGAACGATAGATATGCCTTTTTTTAATACTTTATGACTCAATGATAAAATATTTCTTTTATTTAAATAAATAGCACCTATTTGAATGGGATAGTGTCCCATAATAAGTTTTGCTAAAGTACTTTTACCACTTCCTGTTCTTCCTACGAATGCTACGAAATTTCCTGAAGGAATAGATAAATTGATATTTTTTAGTTGAAATTCTTTAGAATTTTTTTTGTAACTAAAATATAGATTTTTTATTTCTATATCTCCTGTTTTTAGGTATGATGAATCAAATCCATATTGTTGTTTTGGTAGTTTAATTATTTCTAAAACTCTTTCTCCTGCTACGATAGCTTGTTGAAAAATTGATTGTTGAGATGCAATAGTAATTAATGGTTCATGCAATCTTCCTAGATAGGTTACAAATGCATATAGTATTCCTATGTCAAAGTATTCTATTGGACGTGTTCCAAATAATAATATTAATCCACATAGTGTTACTGAAGAAAATAAGTTTAATAAAGGTCTTAATAAAAAACTTTCTAATTTTAGTAGTTTCATTCGAATATTATAATGTTTTTGACTAAGATCTTTAATAGTATTTTTAAATTTTTCTTCTTGATTAAATTGTTGAATAATATGCATACCATTTATTATTTCATGAAAAAAGTTGTGAATGTTAGCAACGTAATTTTTCATTTTTCTTAGCATAGGTTTACTGTGTTTTTGATATAAATACATGATTATAATTACTGTAGGAAATATAATTGATGATATGCAGGCAATTTTCCATTTTAAAATAAACATTGTTATTAGAGTGGTTATTATTAATATAAAATTTTTAAATAGTGTAGTTATTACAGTATTATACAGTTCTTTGATTGTTTCGGTGTCATTGGTAATTCTTGATATAAATTGTCCTATTGGTTGTTGATCAAATGTGTCCATGGAAAGATTTAGTGTAGCTTTCATTATATCACAACGTAGTTTTTGAATAATAGTAATTGAAAGTTTGCTAAAAATTATATCTTGATAGTAATTTAGTATGGTTGCTAATATTTGTAAAACAAGGTAGTAAAAAATTATTTTAAATGAATAGTAGGATAATATTTTATTAAAAAAACTATTTTTTATAAAATAACTAATAAGTATTGGATTTAACACTTCAGCAATGGATGAAAATATTAATATAACTAATCCACAAAGTAGTTTTTTTTTGATATTTATGCCATATTTTAATAGTTCTTTTAATATTGGCCAAAAATTTATAATATTATTCATTTTTAGAAACATTACCTTTTTTTATTTATTGTTTGATATTATTTTTTTTTGACGAAAATATGTTTTACCATACCATTGTTTTGTATCTTTAATGAGTTGAGAATGTGTTCCTTTTTGTGTAATAGAGCCATTTTGAATTACTAAAATTATATTTGCATTTTTTAGTGAAGATATTTTATGACTGCATATTATTATAGTATTATGATCTTTTTTCCAGGTGTAAAAATTTTTTAATATTTTTTTTTCTGTGTAAAAGTCTATTGCTGATAGAGCATCGTCTAAAATTAATATTTCTGGATTTGATAATAGTGCTCTAGCAATAGATATTCTTTGTTTTTGTCCTCCGGATAACATTACACCTTTCTCTCCAATTTGAGTATTGTATTTTTTAGGAAGTTGTGTAATATCTTGGTAAAAATCTGACAAATGAGTGACATATTTTATTTCTTGTTCGGAAGTATGTTTTTTTCCTAATTTAATATTATTTAAAATAGTGTCTGAAAACAAGAAAGTCGTTTGATCTACTATTGTAACTTTTTTTCTCCAATGAGAAATATGAAATTTTTGGATTGGAATAGAATTATATGATATATTTCCATCTTTAATTTTCAGTTGTTGTTGAAGTAATTTTAATAATGTACTTTTACCGGATCCTACTGGTCCACAAATGCCTAGTATTTGTCCTGGATACAGTGAAAAATTAATATTTTTTAGTATAAATTTTTTGTTTTTTTCGTATTTAAAACTATTAATTTTAACATTTAATAATTCTAAATTTTTTGGTATTTTTTTGTAATTTTTTTGATTTATAGCAGTATTTTTAATCATTAATTTTATTCTATTCCATGATGCATGTCCTCGTTCCATGATATTAAACATCCATGCTAATGCTAGCATAGGCCAAATCATTAATCCAAGATAAAGTATAAAACTTATTAGTTGTCCTATGCTAATTTCTTTATTAGCTACCATATAACTTCCAATCACAATAGTTAAAAGGTGAGATATAGAAATTGATAAATGAATGACTGGATCAAATTTTGCATCTATTTTTATTGTTTCTATATTTTTTTGACTAGTGATTTTAGCAATGTCAATAAATTTTTTATTATGATATTTTTCTAATCCGAAAGATTTTATCATGTAAATATTATTAAGACTTTCTTGTGTATAATTATTAAGAAAAGAAAATGATTGTTGAGCTTTTTGGTAACTATGTTGTAACGTATTACCAAAATGTTTTATTATTAAAACCATAATTGGCATCGGTAGTAAGGAAACAATAGTTAATTTCCAGTTTATTTTAGTAATCATAATTACGATGACAGATATTCCCATGATTAAAGAATCAAGCAGTGTTAATATTCCCTCTCCTGCTGAGAATACTATTCTATCTACATCATTAGTTGCTTTAGTTATTAAATCTCCTTTTGGATTATTTAAATAAAAATAATTGTTTTTTTTAGTTAAATAATTGTAAATTTTTGTTCTTAGTATTATGGCTAATTTGTATGATGTTCCAAATAAAAATATTCTCCACATATAGCGTAAAATATAAATAATTGTTGCTATAATGAGTATTAATGAGATTAAAAAAAACATTTTTTTTGTATTTATTGTTTTATTGTTGATAGAATCTATAAGTATTTCTATTAATTTTGGTGGATATAATTGTAAAATAGAAATAGAAATTAGTAAGAATATTGTTATTAAATATTTTTTATATTCTTGAAAAAAATACCATTTCAGTTGTTTTAATAATTTCACATATTTATTCCTGTGTTGAGATGCTAAAATTAAAGTTTAGAAGTTTTTTATATTTTAGATCAAGATTCTAGTGGTTAATTTTTTTTTAATAGTTTTTAAGATATATGGTTTTATTAAATTAAGATGAATTATTGAATATTATAAATATTTTTAGCAGTATTATTTTTTATGATAAGTTTTAGTCATTAATTTTTTATTTTGTTAAATATATATTTTTAGAGTAATTTTTATTTTTAACATGTTAGTAAAAAGTTTTTAATTTTTTTTATTATTATAATTAGAATTTTTATACAGTTAATTATTGTTATACAATAGTATATTGTTTTAGTGATGATCCATATAAAATTTTAGCTGTTTTATATAAATTTTTTAAAATTGTATTGAATATAGCTTTTGAATGTAATTCTAGAAATTTAGAGATGATTATTTTTTTTTGTTTTGATGTTAGTTTAAAATAAAGTATTTTAGAAAATTTATATATATAAAATTTTTTATTTTGATAAAAACTAAAATAAACACTGTTTCTTTTTGTGGGAGAAGGTTGTGAAAAAATTATTTTGGTTAATTTATTATTAGTATTAAATCTAAAATAATATTTTGGATGTTTAAATTTCAGATTAATTTTATTGAGTAAAATTTGTGATCCAGAGTTTAATTTATATATTATGTTTTTAAGAGTTTTTTGGTATTTATGCTGTGTTTGTTCGGTGTTTAAAATATTTTTTATGTGTTGTTTTTGATATTTTTTTATCCATAGTATGTATAAATTATTTTTTTTAGTTTTTATTGTAGTAGGATATTTTTTTATAGAAGTGTTATTTTTTTTAAATAAGAGTTTACTTTTAATTATATATTTCAAAATTTTACTTGGTAGATTTTTTGATTTTTTTGATTTATTGGTTATCCATGGTGTATAAAAAATTTTTATTTTGTTTTTTTTGATTGTTTTTTTAAATAATGGACTAGTGATTTTGTTATTTAGTAATGTATAAATTATATTATCTTGATTTTTTTTTTGTATATTTTTATGTATGTTTTTAATATTTTTTTTATGTATTAAAATATAATTGATTGTGAATTGTTCTTTAGTTATTAGCTCATTTACATTATTTTTAAAATATTTTTTTATTTTTTTACTATTGATATTTTTTTCATTATGAAAACTTTTAATTTTAATAGGATGAGATTTTTGTACCATTCTAATTTGTGAAAATAACTTTAAAATTATTTTTTTTTCGTTTTCTAATATAAAATCTGTATCATAAATGTTTTCTAGAAATTTTTGTATTTTTAAATATATTTTAATTTTTTTAATGTATTCATTAGAACTTATTTGCAGTATGTTCAGGTATTGATGATATTTGTTTATATCAAAGCAATAATTTGTTTGAAATTTAGATTGACTATATATGTAATTTTTAATATCTAAATCTTGTATTTTAAAATTAATTTTTATTATATATTGTTTTAATAATGATTCTTGTATTATGTTTGATATTGTTTTTTTATATATTTTTAGTAAATAATTATTAGTGTTTATATTTGTGGTAATTTTGTTTTTTGTATTTTTTTTTTGCTTGATGTATTCTAAATTATATTTTTTTATAAATTCTTCTTGACTAATTGTTTGATTATTTATTTTTATTGCATAATCTGAAGTATTTTTAAAAAAAAAAACATTTATATACGGTAAAATTAATGAAATAAAAATTATACTTAGTGTACCTAATAGCATTATATTATATATTTTTGATTTTTTTTTGTTCATCTGTTTAATATCATTCGTTTATAATTTGTTACAATATTTTTATGAATTAGTTTATTAATAGTCTGGCAAACTATATTTAAATTTGCCAGATAACAGGTAAAATAATTTTTTAAAAAATATAATTATACTTTTTATTTTGTTAATTTAAATTATATATAAGGAGTATTTTCTAAAGATAAATTTAATACTTCTTCAATGTGTTTTACAGGATGTATAAATAAATCTGTAAGAATTGTTTTTGGAATTTCTTGTAAATCTCTTTTGTTATCGTGTGGAATTAGAACTTTTTTTATACCTCCTCGATGTGCTGCTAGAAGCTTTTCTTTTAGACCTCCTATATTTAATATTTGACCTCTTAGAGTAATTTCTCCAGTCATAGCTATATCTGATCGCACAGGATTTTTAGTTAAACAGGAAACTATTGCTGTACACATAGCAATTCCAGCACTAGGACCATCTTTTGGTGTAGCACCTTCTGGAACATGGACATGTATGTCATGTTGTTCATAAAAGTTTTTTTTAATTCCTAATTTTTTAGCTTGAGATCTAACAACTGTTAATGCCGCTTGAATAGATTCTTGCATGACTTCTCCAAGAGATCCAGTATAGATTAGTTTTCCTTTTCCTGATATACAAGCTGTTTCGATGGTAAGTAATTCTCCGCCTACTTCAGTCCATGCTAAACCAATTACTTGACCAATTTGATTTTTATAGTCTGTTTTACCAAAACTATATTTTTTTATACCTAGATATTCTTGTAAATTCTCAATAGTAATATTTATTTTTTTTAAGGATTTATTTAATACTAAATTTTTAACGGATTTTCTGCAAATTTTTGATATTTCTCGTTCTAAATGTCTAACTCCTGCTTCTCGAGTATAGTATCTAATAATGTTAGTAATAGTAGAATCTTCAATTGTTAATTCGTTTTCTTTTAAAGCGTTTCTTTTTATTTGTTTGGGTTTTAAATATGATTTAGCTATGTTTAATTTTTCAAATTCCGTATATCCAGGAATTTTAATTATTTCCATTCTATCTAGTAACGGTATTGGAATGTTTGTAGAATTAGATGTAGCAATAAACATAACATCGGAAAGATCGTAATCTATTTCTAAATAATGATCGTTAAATGCTACATTTTGTTCTGGATCTAAAACTTCTAGTAATGCTGATGCAGGATCAATACGTACATCATAGGACATTTTATCTATTTCATCTAATAAAAATAGTGGATTTTTAACTCCAACTTTGGCCATTTTTTGGATTATTTTTCCTGGCATAGAACCTATATACGTCCTTCTATGACCTCTGATTTCTGCTTCATCTCTGATTCCACCTAATGCCATTCTAATGTATTTTCTTCCTGTAGCTTTTGCTATGGACTGTCCTAAAGATGTTTTTCCTACTCCAGGAGGACCTACTAAACATAAAATTGGTCCTTTTATTTTATTAATTCTACTTTGTACTGCAAGATATTCTAAAATTCTTTCTTTTATTTTTTCTAATCCAAAATGGTCTTTATCTAGAATTTTTTGTGCTGATTTTAAGTTTTTTTTAACTTTATTTCTAGCACTCCATGGAATTTGTATTATCCAATCTATATAACTTCTAACTACTGTTGCTTCAGCTGACATAGGAGACATCATTTTTAATTTTTGTAGCTCAGACTCTAATTTTTCTTTTACTTCTTTTGGTATTTTTATTTTTTTAATCTTTCTTGATAAAATTTTATGTTCATCAAGAGTTTCGTCTATTTCTCCTAATTCTTTTTGAATAGCTTTCATTTGTTCGTTAAGATAATATTCCCTTTGACTTTTTTCCATTTGTTTTTTTACTCGATTTCGAATTCTTTTTTCTATTTTTAATAAATCAATTTCTGATTCCATGATTGTCATCAAGTGTTCTAATCTTGTATTTATATTAAATATTTCTAAAATTAATTGTTTGTCTGATAGTTTTAATGGCATATGAACTGAAATCATGTCAGATAATTGTTCTGCATTTTTTATATTTTTTAAGGAATTTAAGATTTCAAAAGAAATTTTTTTATTTAATCGGACATATGTTTCAAATTGAGTAAATGCAGTTTTAATAAGTACTAATTGTTCTTTTTCTTTAATTTTTGGTGCTTGTATTAGTTCAACTAAAGCAGTAAAAAAACCGTTGTTATTTTTTAATTTTTTGATTTTTGCGCGTTGGAGTCCTTCTACTAAAACTTTTATTGTTCCATCTGGTAATTTTAGCATTTGTAAAATTGAGGAAGTAGTTCCAACAGTGAATAAGTCGTTTTCTGTAGGTTCGTCTATTTCCGCTTGTTTTTGTGCCACTAACATTATTTGTTTTTTATTCATTGATGCTTCAATACATTTTATAGATTTTTCTCTTCCTACAAATAATGGAATTACCATATAAGGATAAACTACTACATCACGTAACGGTAAAATTGGCATTTCAATGTATTCTAAATGTTCTGGATTCATAATCTTTTCTTTTAATTTGAATAATTGTTTTTAAGCATGAGGAAAATTTATTGAATAGAACCATGTATTATTTTAAAAGTATAGTTAATTTTGAATATATTTAAGAACAGACTCAGATATTTAATGATAGTAAAGCAAAATAAGTAATTTATTTTTTATTGGAAACTAGGTAGTTTTTATTTATCAGATTTTTTTTTAGAGTCGTGTGTTTTGTAGATTAGTATTGGAGATATATTATTATTAACTATAGTTGATTCGTTTATTAAAATTTTTTGTACATTATTCATTGAAGGTAATTTATACATGGTGTTTAGTAGAAGTTTTTCAATAATGGCACGTAAACCTCTAGCACCAGTATTATTATTCATAGCTTTGCGTGCAATATATTTTATAAATTTTTTGCAAAATTCTATTTTTATTCCTTCTAACTCAAATAATTTTTCGTATTGTTTAATTAGTGCATTTTTAGGTTCAGTGAGAATTTTCGTCAACATGGTTTCATCAAGTTCATGTAGTGTAGTAAGTATTGGTAATCGTCCTATAAATTCAGGAATTAATCCAAATTTGATTAAATCTTCGGGTGTAACTATTTTTAGCAATTCATTTTTAGAATATTTTTTCGAGTTATCAATGTATTTGATGTTAAATCCGATTCCTGTTCCAGATTTTATTCTTTTTTTAATAATTTTTTCCAAGCCTAAAAATGTTCCTCCACAAATAAATAGAATTTTTGACGTATCTATTTTAAAAAATTCTTGTTGAGGATGTTTTCGTCCTCCTTGCATAGGTACAGAAGCAATTGTTCCTTCTATTAATTTTAATAATGCTTGTTGTACTCCCTCTCCTGAAACATCACGAGTTATTGAAGGATTATTAGATTTTTTAGAAATTTTATCTATTTCGTCTATATAAATTATTCCAGTTTCTGTTTTGTGAACATCATAGTTACATTGTTGTAATAACTTTTGGATTATGTTTTCGACATCTTCACCTACATATCCAGCTTCAGTTAATGTTGTAGCATCGGATATAGAGAATGGAACGTCAAGAAATTTGGCAAGTGTTTCCGCTAGTAATGTTTTTCCACTTCCTGTAGGCCCAATTAATAGTAGATTGCTTTTTCCTAGCTCAACTTCTTCTTTATTTTTTACATTTAAGTAATTTAAACGTTTATAATGATTATATACTGCTACTGATAGTACTTTTTTTGTATGTGTTTGTCCTATTACATAGTTGTCTAAATGTTGGAAAATTTTTTTTGGTGTTGGTATTTTGTTTAAAATATTTGTTAATGATGAATTTTTTTGTTCTTCTTGAATGATATCATGACATAATATGATACATTCGTTACAAATATAAACTGATGAACCAGCTATTAATTTTTTCACTTCTTTTTGGTTTTTTTTACAAAAAGAACAACATAATAGCTGTGTAGTATTAATTTTGCTATCATCTGTCATTAGTTTTCTCTTGATTTTTAAATATATAAGATTTAATTATACTTATTAAATTAAGGTTATATAGTTATTTCATTAAGAAGTTTTGTATAATTATATAGATAGAAATTATTCTCTATTGTTTAAGATAGTATCTATGATTCCATATTTCATTGCTTGATTAGCTGTGAGAAAACAATCACGCTCAGTATCTTTTTCAATAG
Organism: Buchnera aphidicola (Chaetogeoica yunlongensis); assembly: GCA_039829965.1. Taxonomy (NCBI): domain Bacteria; kingdom Pseudomonadati; phylum Pseudomonadota; class Gammaproteobacteria; order Enterobacterales; family Erwiniaceae; genus Buchnera; species Buchnera aphidicola. The sequence continues at coordinate 466,351 of CP139909.1, read as the reverse complement.
TTTTTATATTTTGTTCAGTATGGAATGCCATTAATTCATTTAATTTTTTTTTAACTTTGATTATTTCTTTAGCGTGAATTTCGATATCTGATGCTTGTCCATTAATGCCACCTAGGGGTTGATGAATCATAATTTTAGAATTTGGTAAGCAAAATCTATTTCCTTTTTTTCCTGCTGTTAAGATTAGAGCAGCCATAGAACATGCTTGACCTATGCATATTGTATTTACATTGGGTTTTATAAATTGCATAGTATCGTAAATAGACATTCCAGAAGTAATAATTCCTCCTGGAGAGTTTATATAAATATAAATATCTTGTTTAGAATTTTCGGATTCCAAGAACAACATTTGTGCTACTATTATATTAGCTGTATTATCATTTATTACACCTGTTAAGAATATTATTCTTTCTTTTAGTAATCTTGAATATATATCATATGATCGTTCTCCATAAGAAGTTTTTTCTATGACAGTAGGAACAAATAATATATTTTTTTTATGAATATTTTTGTTATTGTTGGTCATGATAATATTTTCTCATACTGTAATTTATATAAAAATTTTATATTTTTTATTTTTTTTGATTTATATTTTTAGTGTTATAACATTATTAAATATTTTTTTTTAAATTTAAAACATTTAGTTGGATATGAATTATGGTGGTTTATATTTTTTAAAAATAAAAAATATAATATATTTATTTTAATATTTATCTGTATTTAAGCATTTTACAAATATTAATGATTTAATGACAGTAAAATAGTTAATTTTGTTTAAAATATATTTTTATTTAAGTAAGATTAAATTTAATTTGTAATTTTAAAATAGTAAATATGTAGAAAAAAATTTTTTTAAATTTAGTTTTAGTGATAAGACTTTTATTTTAATATTAAAATTTTTAAATTAAAAATTTTAATAGATTTATTAATTATCAAATATTTTTATTTTTTTAATATGTAAAGTTATTTATAGAAATTTTATTGAATATAGTGTTAAAACTTTTTTGAATTACGTTTTTAGAGTTTATATAAATAAGTATATTAATATTTTAGAATAATTTTATATATATATTTGGTCAATAATTTCATTATTGATATTTTTTTCTGAAATTTATAAAGTTTTATTTATGTTAGATGAGTTTTGTTAATACAGATTGAAGATTTTAATAAATGTATATTTTTATTATTATTCCATTCTGAAATAGTATAAGTATGTATTGATAATGATTTTATTGTATGTTCATAAATATATTTTGATAGTAATAAATGTATTTTTCTATGTCTATCTATGAGTTTAATTTTAAAAAAATCATCACTTACTATTATAATTTTAAAATGAGTATTTTTTAAATTTGGAGTAGTATTATGTTTTTTGCTTTCATTATATATTTTTAACTTATGAATAATTATTTTAGTTTTCAAAATTTTTTCTATTTTTTTTTTAATCATTTTAATTCACTCACTTGTGATAAATTTTAATTTATATAATAATTTATTGTGTTTTTAATTTTTTAAAGTTTGTATTTGAATATTAGATAGTCGTTATATTTTTTATTAAAAAAATAGATAGTTTTATTTTGTTAATATTTATTAAGTGTGCTTTTAAGTTTTATAGTATTCATAATAAAATATTTTAATAAATGTAATTTTCTAAATTTAGATATTCTTATAAGATTTGATAATATCATAAGATATAATATATTAAATATAAAAATTTAATATGATATTGTTATTTCTAGAATTTAAAATTTGGAGTTTTAAAATGAAATTTATCAAGTTTAAAAGTTATATTTTAAATTTTGTGTTGTTAAGTTGTGTGTTTTGTATTAATGGATGTAGTAGTACAATTTTTTCTCCAAATGGATTAATTGCTCAACAGCAATGTTATTTTTTTATTATAGCTTTTGTAACTATGTTGTTTATAATTATTCCAGTGATTTTTATGACAATATTTTTTTTATTAAGTTACAGAGAATCTAATGTTAATAAAATATATACTCCAACATGGTCTCATTCTAATATAATAGAAGTTTTAACTTGGGGTATTCCTATTTTTATAGTATTGTTTTTATCTATTTTATCATGGAAATCGACACATGAATTAGATCCTAAAAAACCTATTTTAGTTGCTAATAATGTACAACCTATTAGAATTAATGTAATATCTTTGGATTGGAAGTGGTTGTTTATTTATCCAGATAAAAAAATTGCTACAATTAATAAATTAGTCATTCCAATAAATACACCAATAATATTTACATTAACTTCTGATTCTGTAATGAATTCTTTTTTTATTCCTTCATTAGGAAGTCAAATATATACTATGCCTGGCATGCAAACTAGTTTAAATTTAATTGCAAATAGATCTGGATTATTTAAAGGTTTTTCTTCTAATTATAGTGGAAAAGGATTTTCAAATATGAAATTTAATGTATTAGTAGTTTCAAATCGTTATATTTTTAATGAATGGGTTAAACAAGTTCAATTATCTAAGTATAGATTGAATTCTATATATGTATTTTATCGTTTTATTAATAAATTTTATGAAGATAATTCAGTTAGATATTTTTCTAATGTGTCTACAGATTTATTTAATTTAATTGTTAAAAATACTTTAATTACTTAATTTATTAAAAATAATTATTTTTTTTATAAGATGAATAAATGTTTTATAAGGATTAAAAATAATGTTTGGTAGATTATGTTTAGATTCAATTCCGTATCATGATGCTATTATCATGGTAACTTGTAGTATAGTATTGTTTATATTTATTGTTATTGGAACAATAATTACTTTCTTAAAAAAGTGGGTGTATTTATGGAATGAATGGTTCTGTTCAGTTGATCATAAAAAAATTGCTAAAATGTATATTTTTTTGGCATTTATAATGTTATTTAGAGGTTTTATAGATGCAGTTATGATGCGTACTCAACAATTTTTAGCATCTTCTTTTACTGGTAATGGACTTGGTTTTTTATCTTCGCATCATTATGATCAGGTGTTTACAGCTCACGGTGTCATTATGATTTTTTTTGTTGCCATGCCATTAGTAGTTGGATTAATGAATTTTGTAGTTCCTCTACAAATTGGTGCTCGTGATGTTGCTTTTCCATTTTTAAATAATTTAAGTTTATGGTTAACAATTTCTGGAGCAATTTTAATTAATTTGTCACTAGGAATTGGAGAGTTTGCACAAACGGGATGGTTAGCTTATCCTCCATTATCTGGAATAAAATATAGTCCTGGAGTAGGTGTTGATTATTGGATTTGGAGTTTACAAATATCTGGAATTGGTACTACTTTAACAGCTATTAATTTTTTAGTGACAATTATAAAAATGAGAACCAACGGAATGAGTTGGTTTAAATTACCTGTATTTACGTGGACTGCTTTTTGTACAAATATTCTAATTTTAGTTTCTTTTCCTGTTCTAACTGTTAGTTTATTATTATTGACATTAGATAGATATCTCGGATTTCATTTCTTTACAAATGATTTTGGAGGTAATTCTATGATGTATGTTAATTTAATTTGGATTTGGGGGCATCCTGAAGTATATATTTTAGCTCTTCCAGCTTTTGGTGTTTTTTCTGAAGTAGTTTCTACTTTTTCTAGAAAATCTTTGTTTGGTTATACTTCTTTAGTTTGGGCAACTATTGTTATTACTATTTTTTCTTTTATAGTATGGTTACATCATTTTTTTACAATGGGTGCTGGTGCAAATGTCAATGCTTTTTTTGGAATAGCTACTATGATAATTGCCATTCCTACTGGAGTAAAAATTTTTAATTGGTTGTTTACTATGTATCGTGGTAATATTCAAATTAATTCTATTATGTTATGGACTCTTGGATTTTTAGTGACATTTTCTATTGGAGGCATGACTGGAGTTCTGTTATCTTTACCTGTAATAGATTTTGTATTACATAATAGTTTGTTTTTAGTAGCTCATTTTCATAATGTTATTATTGGGGGAGTAGTTTTTGGATGTTTTGCTGGAATTACATATTGGTTTCCTAAATTATTCGGATTTTTATTATCTGAAAAATGGGGAAAAATTTCTTTTTGTTTTTGGTTTTTTGGTTTTATTTTTGCTTTTATGCCGCTTTACGTTTTAGGAATGATGGGTATGACTAGACGTCTTAGTCAAAATATTGATACGCAGTTTCATTGTATGTTAACTATTGCTTCTTGTGGTACAATATTAATTTCTATTGGAATATTATGTCAAATTATTCAGGTAATTGTATCAATCAAACATAGAAATCAAAACGAAGATGTTACTGGAGATCCTTGGGATGGAAGAACATTAGAATGGTCTACTATATCTCCTCCTCCTTTTTATAATTTTGCGGTACGTCCTATAGTTAAGTGTAGAGATGATTTTTGGGAATCGAAACGTAAAAATAAAATTTATTATAGAAAACATGAGTATGTTAATTTTTATATGCCTAAAAATACTAGTTATGGAGTAGTTATTAGTTTTTTTTCGTTATTATTGGGGTTTTCTGCTGTTTGGTATATTTTTTGGTTGTTTTTTTCTTCTATTTTTTTTATTGTATGTTGCATAATTTTAAAAAGTTTAAATACGAAATGTAATTTTATTGTTACTGTACAAGATATAATTAAAACTGAAAATAAACGTTTACATATTAAAAGAAGATTAATGTAGTTTAGTTTGAGTTTTAATTTTAGAGTAAAGGAAATATATGAATGTAAATTATAAATTGAATACTACTTTTTTTTCAAAAGAATTGTTTGGTTTTTGGTTGTATTTAATGAGTGATTGTATTATTTTTTTTACGTTGTTTTCTGTTTATTTTATTTTAAAAAATAATATTTCGCATGGTCCTTCAGGTAATGATATTTTTCAATATACTGTGATTATAAAAGAAACTTTTTTGCTTTTGTTTAGTTCTTTTTCTTGTAGTTTATCATTATTTAAATTTAAACAAGGAGACAAATTTAAAACTATTTTTTGGTTATTGTTTACGTTTTTATTAGGTTCTGGATTTTTTTTGTTGGAAATATTTGAATTTTTTAATTTAATTTCTAAAGGATATGGTCCATCTTGTAGTGGATTTTTATCATCTTTGTTTGCTTTAATATCTATGCATGGATTTCATGTGTTTTTAGGGTTGTTATGGATTTTGGTGATAATACGAGATATTTTTATATTTAGTATATCTAATATAGTTTATCGTCGTATATTGTGTTTGAATTTGTTTTGGCATTTTTTAGATATAGTATGGGTTTTTTTATTTTCTATTGTATATTTATTTGGAGTGACATAAGTAAACAATGTTTAAATTAAAATCTTCATCTTTTTTAGAAAATAAATATGTTATTTATTTTTTAGTGTTGATTTCTTTAAGTTTGTTAAGTATTTTTCCTTTTTTTATAGTTATAAATAAAATTTTTTCTAAGATGTATAATGATTTTTTTGTTCTTTTTTGTTTATTTTGTCAGATTTTAATTCAGTTAAAATTTTTTCTTCATGTTGATTTTTCAATTAAAAATAGATTGAATTTATTTTTTTTTATTTTTGTTTTTTTTGTAGGAATAGTTATATTATTCGGTTCTGTTTGGATAATGCAAAATTTGAATCATAATGTTTTTTGTATGATATAGTTATGATATTTTATTTTTTTGAATTATTAAAACCAAAAATAATTTTGGCAAATTGGGTGTCTTTATGCTCTGGATATTTTTTAGGATCCAGGGGTAATTTAAATTTTAAATTGTTTTTTTTTAATTCGTTATGTTTATTTTTAGTAGTTGCTTCTTCATGCATTCTTAATAATGTTATTGATCGAAAAATAGATAAATTTATGTTGCGAACTCAACATAGAATATTAGTTGAATATACAAAATATTGTAATTCAGTTATTATTTTTTCTATAATTATGTTTTCATTAGGTATTTGTGTTTGTATTACATTTATAAACATATTATGTTGTATTTTGTATATTATAGGATGGTTTGTATATGTATTTATATACAGTTTTCTGTTAAAAAAAAAATCAGCTTTTTCTGTAGTTGTAGGTAGTATTTCTGGTGCTTTACCTCCTATAATTGGTTATTGTTCAGTTATTAATAATTTAGATGTTTGTGTATTATATTTATTTCTTATGTTTGCTTTTTGGCAAATACCTCATTCTTATTCTTTATGTATATTTTATTTAGAAGATTATAGAATGGCTAATATACCGATTTTTCCAATTATTTATGGGTTGAAAATTACTCAGTATAATATAGTAATTACTATTATTTTGTTTTTTATTTTTTCTTGTGGTTTATTTATATTAAATTTTTTAGGTTATAAATATTTTATAGTTTTATTTGTGTTGTGTTCGGTATGGTTATATTATTCGTGTTTGAAATTAACACATGATAATAGTAAATTATGGGCTAAAAAGGTATTTCAGTGGTCTATTATTGTAGTTTTTTTATTGGATGTTTTTATTTCTTTTGATTATATTGTGTAGTAAAAAATAATATTTTCATTTTGTTATACTACGTAGATTATTGTTAAAAAAAATTATATACAATTATTAGAAGTTGGAATTCCTGCTATTTTATTAGCTTTTTTGATAGAATTATTTGGAAATAATTTTAATATATATCTACTAGAATATTTTTTTGTAAATTTTTGTTTTTTTTCTAATAGTTTAATTAAAATTCTCATAGATGGTGCTAAATTAAATTTTAAATAAAAATCTCTCAGAATATAAATTATTTCCCAGTGATTTTTTGTCATTTTTATAAATTCTTTTTTTGCAATATCTTGTGCTATTTTTTTATTCCAGTTATTTATAAAATTCATAGTTTGTTGTTTTTTTTAGTTATAGTTTTTTTGCAAAATTTTTATAATAAAATGAAAATATTTTAGTTTATTATATTTAATATATTAAATTTTTCAATAGGAAATACAGTATAAAATGTTTATTGCTAAATTAAATATATGTGAAATTAAAGTTATAGTAGGAGTTTGTTTAATTCTTTTTTTAAGAATATTTGCAATGTTTATGGTTGTTCCTTCTTTAAGTACATGCGGGTTGATTTTAAAAAATAGTAATATGTTTTTAATTGGAATAGCTATTGGAATTTATGGTATTTTTCAATTTATTTTTCAAATTCCTTGTGGATGGTTATCGGATAAATTTGGTCGGAAAAAAATTATAATTCTAGGATTAATTGTATTTTTATTGGGAAATATCTTATGTTGGTTTTCTGATTCTATTTTTGGAATTATTGTAGGTCGAGGTTTACAGGGGTCAGCAGCTATTTCTTCTGTTTGTATGGCTTTGTTATCTGATTCAGTAATATCTTCTTTAAATAGAATAAAAATTATGGGAATTTTAGGGATATTTTTTGGAATTAGTTTTTTTTTAGCAATGATATTAGGTCCTATTATTATTAATTTATTTGGTTTTTATTATTTATTTTTTATTAATTCATGTTTATCTATATTTTGTATTTTTATTTCTATATTTTTTATTCCAGAATTTTCTATTAATAATAATAAACATGTTATAAATTTTAAATTAGAATTACAAAACATTTTTAAAATTCTTAAAAATGTACAATTATTTCAGATAAATTTAAGTATATTTTTTATTCATTTTTTATTAATTTTAAATTTTATTACTATTCCTGTAATATTTAAAAATGTTTATGGATATTTTGGATATAGTTTAAACATATTTTATATATTAATATTTATAATATCATTTTTAGTTGTTTTTTTAGCAATGATGTTTATTAAAACTGCTTATTTTTATAATATGAATACTATAATTATATCTACAATGATGTTTCTTTTATGTTACATACTTTTACTATTTTACAAAACTAGTATTTTATTATTAATGTTTTCTTTACAGATATTTTTTATAGTATTTGTATTGTTAGAAACTATACTTCCTATATTAGTCGGAAAGTTTTCTCTTGTGAATTATAAAGGTACGTCTATGGCTATATATTCTACGAGTCAATTTTTAGGTTCTGCGTTAGGAGGAATATTAGGAGGGTTTTTATTTGATTATTTAAATTTTTTTGAAATATCTTGTTTTGAATTAATATTGATAGTTTTTTGGTTTTTAATTAGTATATTTTTTAAATTTAAAAATTTTTTAATAATTTAGTTGATATTTTATAATATTAGTTTTATCAAAAAAATTTTTTTAAACAAAATATTTTTTTAAAAATATGGGTTATTTTTTATTAAGAGAATGTTGATTTCATATTCTTTATGACTTAGATGTGTGTATAGAATTAATATTTTAATTTTATTAAAATATATAATAAATACAAATAATTTTTAATTTATTTTTAAATTTAAAAATTTAATGTGTATATTGCTTATAAATAGTTAATAGAATGATTAAAATTTATTTTTTTTATGTATTTTGAATTTATAAGAAGCTTTATCTAATACACCATTAATAAATTTATGGCTATCTTTTGCTCCAAATAATTTTGCTAATTCAATGCTCTCATTTATAGTTACTTTATAGGGAATATCTTTTCTTTTTTCTAATTCAAAAAAGGATATTCTGAGTATTGCTTTTTCAATTTGACCAAGTTCGTTGATGGTTCTTGATAGATATGGCTCCATTAATTTATCTAAAATTTTTATATTTTCAAAAACTCCAATAATGATTTCTGTAAAGTATATATAATCAACTTCTTTGTTTTTTTTTTGATTTTTAAATTCTTGTAAAATATCATGTATGTTGTTTTTAGAAATTTGCCATGAATATAATACTTGAACTGCATATTCTCTTGCTTTTCTTCTTGTTTTAGGTTGCATATAATTTAAAATATCCTATAATTTTTCTATAATTAATTATTTAAAATTTTCATTTTTTAAAAATTATATAAATTGATTTAGAAATAATCAATTAGTCTTTTTATTATTAAAATTTTTATTTAAATATGTGTATTTATTTTCTTGATGTGAATGCATTTGAGTTAATGTTAATTTTAAATCTGTGCCTATTTTAATAATTTCATTAAACTTAAATTTTGGTGCATGAGATAATATTTTATAGTTCTTTAAAAAAAATAACGGATACGCGCAATGCCCTAGTAATTTAGGTGCAATATATATAATTAATTCATTTATTAGATTTAGTTTTAAAAATTCACTAGAAAGTGTTGGTCCTGCTTCTATTAATATATTGTTAATTTCTTTTTTTCCTAGTATATATATTAATTTTTTAAGATTTATTTTTTTATTTTGTTTATCTAAAATTATTTGTTCAACATTTTTAGGCCAAATTTTTTTATCGTGAATTAATCGTATTAATAATATTTTTCCTGGTTGTTGGATACATTTATGTAATGGTAATACTCTATTTTTGCTATCAATTATTACTCTAATAGGTTGTTTATAGTAATTTTCATTTTTTTTTTCTATTTTTGATGTAGATAATTTTTTAGTTTTGATGTTTTTATTGGTGTTTCGTATAGTAAGCAATGGATTATCAGCAAGTATAGTACTACTACTGCTAATGATAGCATCTGTTTTTTTTCTAAGATATTGTACGTCTTTTCTAGCTTCAGTTGAGGTGATCCATTTACTTTTTCCATTTTGTAATGCTGTACGTCCATCTAGAGAACTTGCTAGTTTTAGTTGTATCCATGGTTTTCCTGTTTTCATTCTTTGAAAAAATCCTTGATTTATTTGTATAGATTCTTTAAGTAGAATTCCTACTTTTACCAATACTCCATTTTTTTTTAACCATTGGATTCCTTTTCCAGAAACTTTTGGATTAGGGTCTAATGTAGCTATTACTACTTTATAAATTCCACAAGTTGTTAATGCAATACAACATGGAGGTGTTTTGCCAAAATGGCTACAAGGTTCTAAAGTTATGTATGCAGTTGCCCCTTGAGCTTTTATGCCAGCTTTTTTTATAGCATGTATTTCTGCATGATGCATACCTGTTTTTTTATGCCAACCACTACCAACGATGGTATTTTTATTAACAATAACACATCCTACATTAGGATTAGGAGATGTAGTTAATATTCCTTTTTTTGCTAGTTTTATAGCTTTTTGCATATAAAATATATCTTTATTTACAGTAGATTGATAATAATTTTTTTTTATTGATAAAATTTTGTTCATATTTTTTTTTAATTTACAAAATTTTTAAATGATTATTTATCATCACATATTTTTTATATTATTAAAAGTTTAATTTATTTTTAAGTACAACTTAGTATTTTGGTATAGTTTAATTATATTTTTTAAAACTTTTTTATTAACAATTGTCAATTGTTTTTTTATTAAAAATTGATAGTTGTTATTTTGAATAATGTTGTTTTTTTATGTTTTTAATAACATCAATCATTTCTAGTGCTGCTAGTGCTGACTCTATTCCTTTATTTCCTAATTTGAGTCCTGATCTTTCTACTGCTTGTTCAATATTATTTGCAGTAATTATTCCAAGAGAAATAGGTATGTTAGTTTTTATGCTAATTTTTAATAGTTCTGAAATGATCGTATTAGAGATATATGAATAATGTGATGTTTTTCCTTTTATGATTGTTCCTAAAGTAATAATAGCATGATGTTGTTTTTTGTTGGCAATAATATTAGAAATGGTGGGTATTTCATATGCTCCTGGTACGTATATTATAGATATATTTTTTAAGGTAATTTTTCCTATTCTTTGTAGTGTATCTAAGGCTCCATTTAATAAATTTGTGTTGATAGAATAATTAAATCTACTAATAATTATAGCAATTTTTGTTTCATTTTTAGTTATCATAGTTTTTTTATTGTTAATAATTTTTTTATTTTGTTAATATGATTGAATTTATTTTAAATAGAGTAACTTTATTATTATTTTAATATCCAAATAGATCCGTAGTGATTATAAAATCCTGCTTTTATTCCTGATAATTCACCAATTCCTTGATAGATATCTAATTTTTGATTTTTAATAGCAGCACCTGTATCTAGTGCTATTAGTAATCTTATTTCGCAATTTTTGTATTTTCCATTTTTATCTAGTACAGGAAATTTTGATAAAATTATACTACCAGGAGGAATGATTGTTTTATCGGAAGCTACTGCTGTTTTAGGAATTAATGGTACGCATAGTGCTCCTGTTATGATCCTTTTTTTTCTTGGTTTAAAAAATACGAATGATTTGTTGGTTTCTAGCACGCTTTTTATTTTATAAATAGGTGTTCTTTTACTCCAATTTAAAATAGTTAGTAATGATACATTTTTTTTTTTTATTATTTTGGTATGAATTAAAGTTTTTCCAATACTAGTATATGGCCAGTGATTTTTTCCAGAATAACTGAATAATACTAGAGGTTTTTTATTTTTAAAATTTACTAATCCACTACCTTGTATGTCCATAAAAAAGTTTTGTATTAGAGAATTGCTATATGCAAGGATGTATTTTTTATTTAAGATCCCTTGATAAATTTTTTTTCTGGTAGGTAAAATAGAATGTTTTACTAGGTTGTATGGTATTGAATAAATTGGATATAGAAAATTTTTATCAGGTATTTTTTTAGCATTAATTATAGGAGTATAATAACTTGTAAATTTTATGTTATTTTTTTTATAGACGTTTTTTAAAGTATATAATTTAATGTTAAGTTTTTTTAATTCTTTGATGCTTCCATTATTTTGTAACCATTTTTTTATTATTGTATATATATAAAGGTTTTTTTTATATAATCTTGGAGAATACTGTTGTATTTTTTGTATTTGAATAATTGATTCTTTTGTATTAATAATTTTTAAGTTATTTGGTAAATTAATATTTTTAATAGAACTTATGACATATTTATTTTTTATATTAAAATTTTCATGAGTGATTCCACTATTTAAAATTGTATTTATGAATATTATTATTGCTGTTATAATAGATTTTTTATGCATGTTTATTTTTAGAATATTAAATATTATTAAAAAAAGATTGATTTTGGTAATAAAATAGACTAATATCTAATTTTACAAAGAAAGCGGGGTGGAGCAGTTTGGTAGCTCGTCGGGCTCATAACCCGAAGGTCGTTGGTTCAAATCCAACTCCCGCAACCACAAAGATATTATCATGTTTTATTTTTAAATTAAAATTAAAAATATTTTAAGATATTGATATTCCACTATATCTTTTTATTTTTTTATTAATGGATTCTATAAATATTTTTTCTTTAGAATATATTGTTAATTTTTTCTTTGATCTAGTGATAGCAGTATAAATTAATTCTTTTGTTAATATAGGAATGTTTTTTGGTGGTAATAATAGAGTTACATTAAAAAATTCTGAACCTTGAGATTTATGTACTGTCATTGCCCAATTTGTTTGGTGTTTTGGAATTAAATTTATTGGAATAGAGGTATTTTTTTTTGTATTTTTACTTAAAAAAAACACAGCTAACTTGTTTTGTTTATTTAGGAGTGTTATTCCTAGTTCACCATTATATAGATTCATTTTTGTGTCATTTTTTAAAATAATTATAGGTTTTCCGAAATACCATGTGGTTTGATTAATATTTATAGTTTTTTTAATCCATCCTAATTGTTTCATTTTTTCTTCTATAGCTAAATTTAATCCTTCTACTCCAAATAATCCTTTTTTGAGAATACATAATAATTTACAATTGTTAAAAATATTTATTATTTTTTTTAATGATTTTTTTTTTTTAAGATTAACCAATATTTTTTATAAATCTTTGCTAGTTGAGATATTATTTTTTTATATTCTAAATTATGAAATATATTTTTAAATTTTATATCTTGATAAGTATTATTATATAATATTTTTTTGTTGTTTATACTATTTTTTTTTAATATATTTGAAAAATTTAAAATATCTGAGTTTAAATTGCATCTATAGTTTTTTTTTAACATTATAATTTTGTCATTTATATTAGAAAATTTGTAATTTTTTATAGTTTTTATGATTTTTTGTTTATTTAAGAGAGTTTCAAGAAAATGCGTCATATTTTTGCTAAATCCTTCTCGATAGTAACTACATATATCTTTTAGGATATGACCTCCTGATATTGAAGGTAATTGATTGTGATCTCCAATAAAAATTACTTTTAAAGTGATTGGTATGTTATCAATGAGTTTTTCCATAATTTCTATATCTATCATTGATGCTTCATCTATTATTAATAGATCTATATTAGATAAATCAATTTTAGTGTTTGTAATTTTGATTTTATTTTCGTATTTAATATTTAGTAATTTGTGTAAAGTTGTTGCTTTATAGTCAGGAATGTTTATTTTTTCGTTAGTAATATTAAATTTTTTAATATTTTTATTAATTGATTCAGTTAAATTATTTGAAGCTTTACCTGTTAATGCTGTTAATTTTATTTTGACGTTTCTTGAAAATAATTTAATAAATATTAGTATTATTTTAGATATTATTGTAGTTTTACCAGTTCCAGGGCCTCCTATAATAAATATTATGTTACTAATCATAGATAAAGTTATAGCTATTTTTTGGGTTAAGTCAGTATCTTCTTTTAGTGAGTTTTTTAATAATTTTTTAATTATGTTTGTGTTATTTGTTTGAATATTTTGATTTTGGTTAATAAATTTCCAAATTTTTTTTTCAGCTAACCATAGTTTGTATGTATAAAAGTTTTTATTATTAAATATTAATGGTGTTTTTTTTAGTCCATTACTGATGATATGAGAATCTTTCAGTAATTCATTTATCCAAAAATTTTTATTTATTTGTATTAAACTCCATAATTTATTGATTAAGTTTATTTTATTTGTAAGAAAAACTTTTTTTTGTTCAATTAAAACAGAAGGAAGACATATATGTCCATTGTGTATAAAATGATTAATACATAAAGCTAAAAATTTTATTTTTAATGTTTGATTATTAAATAAAATTGTTGAAAAGTAAAAATCTGATGATGTTATTATTTTGTATTTAATCATTGTTTTTAATATATGTGTTATTTTCATAAATGTTATTTTTAATTTATTTTTTTTTAAAAAATATTTTCTAATTGTTTTATTATATTTATATTTGGTAATGTATAGAAAATTCCATTTTTAGATTTATTCTCATTTATTGCTCTTAAAAATAGGATATATATTCCTCCAAAATGTTTTGAAAAATTATAATTTTTTACTTTTTGTGTTAAATATCTATTCAATGCTAGGCTATATAATTGATATTGAAAATCGTAATGATATTGTTTGATTATTTGATGAATAGTATTTTTAGAATAGTCTTGATTTGAAGAACCTAACCAATTTGTTTTATAATCAAGTAAAAAATATTTTCCTTTCCAAAAAAAGATTAAGTCAATTATTCCTGTTAATATTCCTTGAATTGGATAAAATTTTGTATTATCTAATATATGTATATTATTTTTTTTAATATTTAAAATTTGTATTAGTTGTGTTTTAGTTATTTTTTTTATTGGTAGTGAAAATTTTAGTTCTTTTATATATTTTTTTGAGTTTAGTTCGCATAGTTTTAGATTAGAAGATTCATTTAAGGTAGTACAGAATATTGTATTAATCCAAACTTGTAATTTTTTAATCCACTTTGTATCAAGATTATATTTTATTAATTCATTAAATAACCATTTAGATTCAATATTTTTATTGAATGGTGTATTTTTTAGTATTCTGTGGATTAAAATTCCATATTTTTTTCCCTTAGGAAAAGTGTGAGATGAAAATATTGTATCTTTATTTAAGTTATCATCATTAATTTTTGTAAGAGTTTGTTTGTATGTTTCACTTGATATTTCATTTATTAATAAATGTTTATTTTTTATTATTTCTGAATAACTAGTAAATCTATAGTTATAATTTAATTTTTTAGTTATTTTTTCATGGAGTAAATTTTTTTTAATAATTGGTTGAGTTATGGTGTTTTTTGGTTTTATGTCTACATTAAAAATCTTAGATGATATTTTTATGTTTTTGTTTTTAGAAAGAAAAGATAGCTTTTTGTATAAATAGTTTTCAGAATTATTAATTTTTCCAGATTGGATAATATATCTTAGAGCACTAGTTGATTGATAGATGCTTTCTTGTTGTTTTTTTTGTATTTTTTTTTTAATTGGAGAAATTCCTATACTACAATGTACACTAGATCTAGTTAGTGCTACATATAATAATCTTATTTCTTCTGAAAATTTATGTTTTTCTATTTTAAGAAATTTATTTTGGCTTGTATTGATTATTTTTTTAGGATATTGTGAGTTAATATTAATTTTTTCAGATAAAATTGTAGTATTTTTAAATAGTGTAGATAAAAAAGGAATTACAGTTATAGGATATTCAAGACCTTTCGACTTGTGTATAGTTGTGATTTTTATATTATGTTTTAGGTTATTGTTTTTTTTTATATATTTATTTTTTGTTTCATTTTCATTTTGAGCAATTTTATTTTCTAACCATCGTATTAAGAGATATTTATTTTTTAGTACGAGATATTTTTTTTCAAGTATGTGTCCTATGTTTATTATATTTGCATAGTTACATTGAATAGTATATTCAGATTTATTTAGTATAGATGAATTAGTATTATTATTAATTAATGTTTTAAGTACATTTAATATACCTTGTGTGTTCCAAATATTTAAATATCTATTAAATTCTTGTAATAATTTTAACCAATATTTTGGATTATTATCAATAGAAAGAATTTGCTTAGTATTTTTAAAAATAATATCGGTAGACATAGCTCGTTTTAAATAATATTCATCTTTAGGATTTAAAATTGCTTGTAATATCCATGATATTTCTGTAGCTTCGTGACTATTAAAAATATTTTTTTTTGAAGATAGATATTCTGATTTTATATCTAATTTTTTAAGTTCGTTAGTGATTATACTAGCTTCTAATTTATTTCGAACTATTATAGTTATATCTTGTTCAGTCACATTATGAGTATCATTATGTGTAGTAAGAGTTGCATTTCCTTTTTTTCCATTAGATAACCAAAAAAATATATATTTTGAAACAGTTTTAGAGATCCATTTTTGATATTCTTGATTTGTCATGTTTTTTTTATTTAAAATAAATTGTAATGCAGGATAAATTTTTTCATTAATTTGAAATTTAATTGAGTTTTGAGTACTAGAATGTATAACTGGATAAAATGGAATTTCTTTTATTAAAAAAGGATTGTTTGATTGTAAAAATAATGTATTAATGCTATCTATCATTTCTGGAGATGATCTCCAGTTAATATTTAGATAGTATTGTTGTTTTATTTTTGATTTTATTTTTAAGTAAAAACAAATATCTGTATCTCTAAAACTGTAAATTGATTGTTTAGGATCACCAATTAAAATTAGTAAATTTTTTTTATTTGTGTAAATTTTTTTAAAAATGTTATATTGTTGATTATTAGTATCTTGAAATTCATCAATTAATACAGCTGGATATTTTAATAGTAATTTTTTTGATATGTTTAGGTAGTTTTTTTTTAATATATTATTTGATAATTCAATTAAATCGTTGTATTCAAAGTATTTATTTTTTTTTTTTTCTTTTAAAAATATATTTTTTATTTCTAAACATGCATCTAAAAGAAAAAATTTTTTTAAAGAAAAATTTGTATTTAGAAAATTTTCTATTATTTCAAAAATTAATTCATTGGAAGATTGATTAGAAATACTATTTTGGATTAATGTACTTTTTTTAAAGTAATTTAATTCTTTTGGTACAAAAAAATTTTCTGTTTTTTGTGCATTAGCCCATATATTAATGTTTTTTATCCATTTTTTTAAATTTTTTTTAGTATAGATGTGTTTATTAATGTTAGTTTTTATGATTGATGTATAGATAATATTTTTATAATATAACCATTCTTTTTTAAATATAATTATTTTATCTATTATTTCACGATAGTGTTGGATAATATTTTTTTTTCTTTTTTTTAATAATTCTTTTGTTGACGATATATTTTGTAAGGTAGAAAAAATTTTTTGTAAAAGAGATATTGCGTTGTTAAAGTATGTTAATAAAATGGTAGTAATTTCTTTGGGTAAAAAAATAAAATAGTATTTCCAAAACTTTATACTAGATTTGAGATATAGTGAATATGTATTTTCTAATAATTTACCGTTAAGTATTTTTTCTGAAGAAAATTGATTAAATTTTATTATTTTATAGCAGAAACTATGTATAGTATATATTGATTGTTCATGCATAGAATATTCTGCTTGTGTTAATATATTAATAGCTTGAGAAAAATTAGTAATTTTAGATAATAATTTAGTGAATGTTTTATCATTACTATATTTATTTATGCATGCTTTTTTTAGGGTTTTTATATTTTTATTTATTCTTGATTTCAGTTCTTGTATGGCATGCTCTGTGAAAGTTACTACTAAGATTTCTTTTACTAAAAGTTTCTTAGAATTTTTAGCGTTATTGGTAATACCCAGTAATAAACGTAGGTATATAATTGCTAGTGAAAATGTTTTTCCAGTTCCTGCAGAAGATTCGATTAATATTTTTCCAAATAAGGGAAAATTTATTATATCAATAAGTTTAGATTTTATTTTTTCCATTTTTTTTTTAAAAGTGTTATTTATATAATATAAATATAATTTTATTTTTTTAATTATATTTAGAGTATGATATATTTTTTAATATTGGCATTATCCATTTTTTAGCGGTTTTACAAATATTAAATATATTTTTTTGATTTAATTCTGTAATAATTTTACGCACATATAAGTTTTTTTTTTCACCTTGAAACCAGTTATTTCCATTCCATGTTTCACAAATAATTTTATTGTTAATTAAAATGTTTTGTTTATTTGTATTTTTTTTTTTATTTATATGAGTATAATTTTTTTTTATCCAATTAATTCCTGAATTTGTTAAATATATTGGTTTTTTCATACCTTGAAAATATCCATATATATATTTTTGTAGATATTTTTCAGATTGAGTTTTTTTTAGTTTAGAAAATTTTATTATTTTATTGTCAAGTCCTATGAGAAGAGTGTTTTTATTTTCATATAATGAACAGTATATTAGATGTTTTAACCATACTGATATAATATCTTCAAATCTAGTAGTATTTGCTGTCCAATATAATAATCCTTCTGTACTATTTATATTTTTTAATGTTCCTATAAGTTTATATTTTTTATTAATAATAATATTAAAATCAATTGTTTTTAATGTTTTTTTTATTCTTAGAATTTTTTTAAATAATGGTGTTATTAATTGTATTTTTTTTTCCCAAAATATTTCTCCGATATTATTATTTGGTATTATGCCGATATTTTGGTAATATTTAAATAATTTACTAGTTTTTTTTTTATTTATAAGAAAATTTAAGATATTTTTGTTGATTTCATATTGATGAGATTTTATATAAGGAGAGTGATATTGTAGTTCTGTTTGTTTATAGATATGATTTAACTTTACATTGAGTCTTTTATTGAAAAATGTTTGGATTGGATTTTTCCAAAATGAAATTAATGTATTTTTATTTATAGTAGTGTTTTTTATTGATGATAAATTGTATATGAATTTTTTGTTAACGTTAGGAATATCAGTTATGAATGTAAGACGTATGTTATTTAATGTAGGATAATGAGTTTTTTTTAAAAGTATTTTTTTATTGTATGAATCTTGGGTATGAATATGATAAATATGAGATTTGATATTTTCAAAAGATTTTTCTTGATTATGTTTTTTTATAATAAAAAATTTTTTAGTTATGTATTCTAATAATACTTTTATGATAAAAGAAGGATCATTTGATTTGTTTTTATCTTGAGAATTTTGATTATAACTAATGTAAAAAAATTTTTTTGATGATAGTAGTGTTTTTAGAAATAAATGTAGATATTTTTTTTCATATGATGGATCGCATATTCTGGGATGAATATTTATGAGGTTATATATTTCTAACGAATTATATTTTTCAGAAGTGAAAGAATCGTCCATTCCTAATATATAAATTACTTTAAATGGAATATTTATAAGAGAAAAATTATGTGAAAAAGTTATTTTCCCAGAAAATAAATTATTTACATTAGCAGTATACGTATACATGTGTGTTATTTCATTTTTAAATAAATTTATAGAGATTTTTTTTGGATATTTTTCTTTAATTCCACCATTTATTATTTTTTTCAGTTTTTTTATTATAAATTTTAATTCTGAGTTTTCTTGTTGTTCTTGAGTAAAGAAATCATTAAAAAAGTATTTGAATGTAATTTTCCATTTTGATAAAAATTTTGGTTTAGATAATATTTTTTTCCATTTATCAAGAAAAAATATTAATGATATTAGTTTATTAAAAATTTCGTAATAAGATGTGTTTATTTCATCAAATGCGATAATTTTATTCCAAGATTCATAGTCTTGCTTATTTATTACTTTACCTAGAAATATTCTTTTTATTCCGTGTTCCCAATATTTTATTGTATATTCAGAAAATGAATAATTTGATAAAATATTATCATTTTCCCATTTTAGTTTGGTTTTATTAATTATTTCTAACAGTATAGATATTTCTTTATCATGTAGTTTTGTTTTTTTTAAATAATGTAAAATGTTTAAAAAATCAGTAACATGATTAATATCGATTGGAATATTGGGTAAATTAATTAATTGTAAAAAAATATTAAACAGTATTGAATTTTTAGGTGTGTTATGAGTAATACAAAAAGGAATATAATTTTTAGGTATAACTGAAGTGAATATATAATTTATATAAGGAACATATTTATCTAAATTTTTGCTAATTACAAGTATATCTTGAAATAAAATATTACGATTTTTATTTAAAATATTGAGTAAATTATCATGTAAAATTTCTATTTCTTTAATTATATTGTAGCAAGCATGTATAGAAAAAGAATTATCTTTGTTAGAAATTAAAACTTTTTTATGTTGTTTTTGATTTTTGATTTTAAAACAACAGTTATGTTTTAATATTTTTTTCTTTAACATGCTTAACAAGCATGGTGATTTCTGTTTAGATATTAAATTAATAGATTTATCTTTTATAAATTTTAATAATAATATTTTTTCATATTCATATATATTCCAAAATGATTGTGAAGTGAAATTTTTTTCATTTATGTCAGATATTATTTTGTTAAATAAAGTATTATTTTTTTTGGAATAAAAAAAAGATAATAGAGTATGTTTTTTGATTTCTTGTTGTATTTTTTTGTAATTTAATTCTGTATTAAAAAATATTTTTTTTTCTTCGTATTTAGGAGTAACATAAAAAAAATATACAAAGCAATGTTTACTAATAGATTTTAGTAATAGCATATAAGCTAAGTTTATTGGTTTTGTTTCAAATATGAAAATTCTAGTAGGTAAAAAATTTCTGTTAAAAAATTTTTTTTGTATTTTTTTTATAGTAGTGAATAATAAATTTGAAAAATGCCATGTTTTTTTTTTTGTTTTTGTGTATTTGATAATTTTTTGCCAAATAATTTGTTGCCAATATTTTTTTAAATTTTTTTTTTCAGTTTTATTTTTTGTCCATGCATTTATTTTATCTGGACGATATATTAAATATGCTTGAAATAGGTTTGATATTAGAGATGCTATATAAAAAATATTATTTTGATCATTTGTTTTTAAAATGATTTGTTGAATAAGATTAATTATGTCTGGATTATTTATAATTTTCCATGTTATTGATGATTGACTAAATTCTAGTTGAGAGTTATTGTTAGGAATAATATTATTAAATATTTTAAAAATAAAATTTTTTAGTTTTAAAAATTTTATATTACAGGTGATTTTATATGTATTTGCTATAAATACTTTTATCCATTGTTTTGTATCTTTGTTTGAAACAATAAATATTTCTTGATTTAGTGGATTTGATAATGGTTTATTTAAAATAATATCGTATGCTTTTTTGATCAGTAAATCAAATTCGATAGATTTATATAAAATGAACATGTTTATTTTAAATTTTTGTTAATATTTTTTTTAAAGTTAATTTCAAATTGTGGATAAGGAATATTAATATTATTTTCATCTAACGCTTTTTTAAATTTAGCCATTAAATCCCAATAAACTAAACTTAAATGATCAGTATTACTCCAACAACGTACGATAAAATTTAATGAATAGGGTGCTAATTCATTTAATCCTACTATAATATCTCGATCTTTGAGTACTCTATCTTCATATTCTATGACTTCTTTTAATATTTTTATTACTTTATCAATATCTGAATCGTAAGATACACTAATAATAAATTCATTTCTTCTTGCTTTTTCTCTAGAGTAATTAATTATATTTCCTGAAATTATTTTTCCATTTGGAATAACGACAATTTTTCCATCTAACGTTCTAAAAGTTGTATAAAATATATGTATATTTAGTACAGTTCCTGAAATTTTTTCTAAATTCACGTATTCTCCTGTTTTGAATGGTCTTAACATTACTAGCAGTACTCCCGCGGAAAAATTTGATAAAGAGCCTTGTAATGCTAATCCAATTGTCATTCCTGCAGCTCCTAATATTGTAATTATAGAAGTAGTTTGTATTCCAATACATCCTAATGCAGCTATAAGTGAAAAAGTAATTATGACATATTTTACTAACGAAGATAAAAAATGAGAAATAGTAGTATCGATATTTTGTGCGATGAGTATTTTATTGATTACATTAGAAATTATTTTTGATATAAACAGTCCTGATCCTATTATAATTATTGCAGAAATTATGTTTATAATATAACTAAGTAACAATTCTTGATTTCTTATTATCCAGTTTCCTGCATGATTTATATCATTCACTACATTTAGTTGAGTCATGTTTTTACTTAATAATGATTAGATAGAATTATAGATTTTTAAATATTATATAATTAGTATTATATGATATTTAAAATTAGAGAGAGTGTGATATAATTCTTCTCTAATTTTTAGTAATTTCTAATATTTAATAATGTGTTTTAAATTTTATAATAAATTGTAAGCATTTAATATATAAAATTTTTCTTTTAAATATTGAAATACAAAATTTTGAGAAAATCGTATCCATGTTCTTGGATCATAATATTTTTTATTAGGTATATTTTGATTGTTTGAATTACCTATTTGACTATGCAAATATTCTTTATTTATTTTATAAAAATTTAAAATTCCTTTCCAAGTAGCCCATTGTATATCAGTATCAATATTCATTTTAATTACTCCATAATCTATAGATTTTTTTATATCATATGTAGAAGATCCAGAACCTCCGTGAAATACAAAATTTAATGGATTATGTGGTAAATTATGTTTTGTACTTACATATTTTTGTGATTGTTTTAAAATATTTGGTTGTAAATTAATATTTCCTTTTTGATATACTCCATGTACATTTCCAAAAGATGCTGCTATGATAAATTCTGGTCCAGTTTTAGAAAGATATTCATATGCATAGTTAACTTCATTTGGTTTAGTGTATAGCAGTGATTTTTTTATTTCAGTATTATTTATTCCATCTTCTTCACCTCCTGTACATCCTAGTTCTATTTCCAATATCATATTTATTTGTTTGATTTTTTTTAAATATTTTGAACAAATATGAATATTATAATCTAGATTTTCATTAGATAAATCAATCATATGAGATGTAAATAAAGGTTTATTGTGTTTATTAAAATATTTTGTTCCTATTTTAATTAATTCATCTATCCATGGAAGTATTTTTTTGTGGCAGTGATCTGTGTGTAAAATTACTGGCACTTGATAGTTTTTTGCCATTATATGAACGTGTTGTGCTCCTGATAGTGCTCCTAAAATAGCTCGTTTGTGCTGTTTATGTTTTTCTAATCCTAACCCTGAAATAAATTCTGAACCGCCATAAGAAAATTGTATAATAACTGGACTTTTAACTATCTTAGCTGTTTCTAATACTATATTAATAGAATCTGTATTTATACAATTTATTGCTGGTATAGCAAACTTATTTTTTTTTGCTATTTCAAATAATTTTAGTGCTTCTTTCCCTGTTAACACGCCAGGTTTTATGTGATTTAAAATATTGCACATGATGAATTAAATTAACCTAATAGTAAGATAGCTTATAATTAATTAACAATTAATAGTTATATGTATAATTAATAATTAATTATTAATTTTTTGTTTTTCAAAATGTTTTTTTAGTAATTTAATTATGTTAAAGTTTTTTCCTTCTAAAAATTTTAAAAATGATCCTCCTCCTGTAGAAATATATGAAATTTTATTTTGTATTTTAAATTTTTCAATGGCAGATAATGTATCTCCACCACCTGCTATAGAGAACGCGTTACTAGAGGCAATCGCTTTAGATAATTCTTGTGTGCCTTTTCTAAAATTTTTAAATTCAAAGACACCAATTGGTCCATTCCATAAGATGGTTTTTGCTGTTTTAATTATATTTTTCATATTTATGATACTAGTATCTCCAAAATCCATAATTTCATCATTAGAATTAATATCAGATACTTTTTTTATTATAGCAAAGTTATCATTTTTTAACGTATTTTTAACTCTAGAATCGGTTGGAATAAAAATATTATAGTGTTTATTTAATAATTTAGCCTGATTTATGAACTTAGGTTCATAGAGAGATTTTCCAACATTATGATTGATAGCTATAAATGTATTCGCAATTCCTCCTCCTACTATTAAATTATCTGAAATTTTTGCTAACTCAGTTAATGTATTAAATTTTGTTGATACTTTTGCTCCTCCAACTATTGATATCATAGGTCTTTCTGGATTTTTTAAAGCTTTTTTTAAAGCTTTTAATTCTGATGTTAATAATAATCCACAACATGCAATATTAGAATACTTTATTATTCCGTTTGTAGATGATTCATCTCTATGTATAGTGCCAAAAGCATCCATAACAAATATATCACATAATGTTGCATATTTTTTAGATAAATTTGTATCATTTTTTGTTTCTCCAATATTTAACCTAACATTTTCTAATATGGCTAATTCTCCAGGTTGTATTTTAATATTATCAGTAAATTTTTTAATAAAGTATACATTAGTATCGGGTAATATTTTTTTAATATATTTAAAAATAGGAAACAATGAAAATTTTTTTTCATGTTTTCCTTCAATTGGTCTTCCTAAATGTGAAGCAACAATTACTTTAGCTTTGTTTTTAAGAGCAAATTGTATCGTTGGAAGTGATGCATGAATACGTGTATGAGATAAAATTTTTTCGTTTTGTATTGGAACGTTTAAATCTGAACGAATTAGTATTTTTTTATTTTTAAGATTAAGATCAGTAATTTTTATAGTAGGCATAATTTTTACCATGTAATTTTATTTAATAGAAATACTTAATATTGTGATTTTTATATTATAAAATTAATAATTGCTTGTGTATTGATAATTAAAAAATTTTTAAAATATCATGTTAAATATTGAATATTTAAATTAAATTGAAATATTTAAAAATTTTTAAATTATTATTTTTTTTTAAACAAAAGGAACTGATTTTTATATATTTTATTTGAATGTTAAAATTAATAATATTATTATGTATGTAACCATGATTTTATGCCATCTAAAAACATTTGAATAGATAACATTATTAAAATTAATCCCATTAATCGTTCTAAAGCATTTATTCCTTTTGATCCGAACAAACGTAAAAAAATATCAGATAGTAGTAAAATTATTACTGTTGTAATCCAAGCTATAAATAATGCTCCTACTAAATATAAAAGATTTTTAGGATGTTGGTGTGATAATAGAATTAATGTTGCTAAAAGTGATGGTCCAGCAACCAAAGGAATTGCTAAAGGTACTAAAAATGGTTCTTCTTTTTTGAGAACATCATTAGAATTTTTATTATTGTTTTCAGATTTTGGAAAAATCATTTTTATTGCTAACAAAAATAATATTATTCCTCCAGAGATAGATACTGTTTCAGCTTGTAAATTTAATACTGATAAAATTTTTTCTCCTGAAAACAGGAATAATAACATAATTAGTAGAGCAATTATCATTTCTCGAATTAATATTTTTTTTCTTCTTTTAGGTTCTAAATATTTTAATATAGACATAAATATAGGAAGATTTCCTAGAGGATCCATAATTAAAATTAACAAAGTTGTTTCAGAAATTATTTCTGTCATAGTGGATGTTTCCTAATAAATAGAATAATGATAAGTTAATATGTAATATTTATATAGTAATTAATTTAAAATATTTTATAATTTTGTAAAATTTTATGGTTTAATAGAATACTTTAATTTGTATTTAATACATAATTTTTAATTTGTATTATAATTATTTTAAATAAATTTTATGTAATATATAGTATGAATTTAATATTATGAATATATAAAAAATTTTAATATAAGTAGTGTAATAAATTAAATATAACATATAAAATACAATTGTTTTTGTGTTTTTATACAAATATATAAATTTTATTTATTATGGTGTATTACTTTAATTATTTTAAAAAAATGAATAATTTTTAATTAATTGGATATTTTATTTGATGAAAAAACGTGTTGGATTAGTTGGTTGGAGAGGTATGGTTGGTTCTGTATTAGTGGATCGTATGATTCACGAAAACGATTTTCAGTGTTTCGATCCTATTTTTTTTTCTACTTCTCAAAAATATAAAAATGGTCCAATAATTAGTGGAAAATATTTTGGTATATTACAAGACGCTTATGATATTGATATTTTAAAAGAATTAGATATTATTATTTCATGTCAAGGTAGTAATTATACGAACCAGGTATATTATAAATTACGCAATAGTGGTTGGAATGGATATTGGATAGATGCTGCATCAATATTAAGAATGAACAAAGAAGCAGTAATAGTATTAGATCCTGTTAATTATGATTTAATAAAACAATCAATTGACTTTGGTATAAAGACATTTGTAGGAGGAAATTGTACTGTAAGTTTAATGTTAATGTCTTTAGGAGGTTTATTTACAGAAAATTTAATAGAATGGATTATGGTATCAACATATCAAGCAGCTTCAGGAAGTGGTGCTAGACATATTTTAGAGTTGTTAATACAAATGGGTGTTATACATAATACTATCGCTGATGATTTAGAGAACCCTGCTAAAACTGTTTTAGACATAGAAAAAAAAGTTTCTTGGATTAGTCGTTCTATTAATTTTCCTAAAAATAATTTTGAAGTTCCTTTAGCAGGTAGTTTAATACCTTGGATTGATATAAAACAAAATAATGGACAAACTCGTGAAGAATGGAAAATTCAAGAAGAAGCGAATAAAATTTTAATGTGTAATCCAAAAATTTTAATTGATGGTTTATGTGTTCGAATTGGATCATTACGTTGTCATAGTCAATCTTTTTTTATAAAATTAAAAAAGGATATTACTATTCATGAAATTGAACAATTATTATTTAATCACAATTCTTGGATAAAAATAATTCCTAATAATAAGCGTGATTCCATTTTTGAACTCACTCCTACAGCAGTAACTGGTACTTTAAGTATACCTATTGGAAGATTAAGAAAATTAAATATGGGAAATAAATATTTATCTGCTTTTACTGTAGGTGATCAATTGTTATGGGGAGCTGCGGAGCCGTTGCGTAGAATGTTAAAAATTTTAATTTAATTTAAAATATTTTATTCACTAGCAACTATTAAAGTAATTAATAATTGTTAGTGATTTTTTTTGAAAGAAAGTTAGTAGTTTTATTATTAAGCTATATTTATTTTAAAATGAGATTGGATTTTTTTATAAGTATATTTTATAGTAAGATTATATTTTTTTATTACATTTTTTTATTAAAAATTGAAAAAATATATTTTTTGTATTTATTTTTAATAATTTATGATTTAAATATTGACAGTATTTTGGGATGTCTCGTATAGTTGATGGATCATCTGATAATATAAGTAGTGTATTTCCAAAGTTAATTTCTCTCATTTTTTTTCTTATTAACATTATTGGTTCTGGACACCGCAATTTTCTTAAATCTAAGAAATAATCTTGTTTTTTGTTCATATTTTATAAATTAAAATGAATTTTTTTTTGTATTATAAATTTTTATTATAAATATATTTTATTTTGTTTATTGATATAAAAATTTTTATATATTTTATAATTAATTAAAATAATTTAAA
The DNA here is from genome assembly GCA_039829965.1 of Buchnera aphidicola (Chaetogeoica yunlongensis). Taxonomy (NCBI): domain Bacteria; kingdom Pseudomonadati; phylum Pseudomonadota; class Gammaproteobacteria; order Enterobacterales; family Erwiniaceae; genus Buchnera; species Buchnera aphidicola. The sequence continues at coordinate 439,248 of CP139909.1, read as the reverse complement.
ACAATAGATATTGAGTATTGAATTTTATTAAAGTTATTTTTATTTATAAAAATTAGAAAATTATAGGGATAATAATACTATTTTATTTTGAAATAGTTTTATCTGAAAATATCTTTAGTTTTTTTTAAAATAATTATACGTTAAATTTATTAAGCTTTATATTTTATATAAATGATATACATAGCCATCTTAAAGATTAAGATAATAAAATTTTTTTATGAACATAGTATAAAAGATAAAGTTGTTAATTGAAGCCATGCTAATTGAATATTATTATTTTTTATTTTCATTTCAATAGATACTAATAATTTAAATGCTTTATGAATAATTTTAAAATTTTTGTTTTCTGAAAAATTTATTAATGATGTATATTTATTTTTTTTAATATTTCTTTTTTTTAAGATACATACATAATTTTTTTTGTGTTCTCTTTGTATTAGTAATATTGTTAGTAAATTATTTTGTAAGATTCGTATTAATATTATAGGATTAACATTTAAATCATGTAGTCTGTTTAGAATTCTAAGTGATAGCAGTAAATTGCTATTTAATAATGCGTTTATCCATTGATGAGGATCAAAAATAGTTAAATCATCTATTACATAAGTTAGTAATTTAGTGTGAATCTTTTCGTGTGTCCATATTAATGATGTAATATTTAATATGTTATTTAAATATAAAATATTTCCTTGACAATTATTTAGAGCAAATATTTTTGCATTATTAGTTATATTTATATTTATATGTTGAATTTTATTATTAATCCAAGTAGATAATTTTTTATGATTTAGAGAATCACACAATATATATGTTCCATGTATATTTAAGTTTTCTTTTTGTATATTATTCAATATGTATTTATTTAATTTATTTATATAAATTATTAATAATACATCGATAGAAATATATTTTTTGAATTCAAATAAGAATTTTTGAATTTTTTGTATTGATAATGTTTTTTTTAAAAAAATACATATAATTTTTTTTTTAAAAAAGAAATTTTTTGATTGTATAGAAAATAATATATTTTCTAAATCAGTATTATTATCGAATTTTATTATTAATTTTTCTAGAAATCCATTTTTTTTTGCTAAATTTAGTATAATTTTTTCGCTTGTTTGAATAAGATATTCAATATCACCTATAATTAAATAGTAAAGACTTAATTTTTTAAAGAAAGATGGAAATAAATTTTCGGAATGAATTGTTTGCATAAAAGAATAGTTTTGTGTTGTTTAAAATAAAAAAACATTTTATTTAGTTAAATTGTAACTAAATTTATTATTTTATTAGGGATATAGATAACATTTTTTATAGATTCAATTTCTACATATTTCTTTATTTTTTTTTCTTTAAATACAATATTGAGTATTTTTTCTTTAGAAATATTTTTTTTTACGGATATTTTGTGTTTCATCTTTCCGTTGATTTGTATAATTATAGTATAGTGAGAATTCAATAAAATCGCTTGTTTATTTGTTTTAGGCCATGAAATAAAATCAATATTTTTGTTTTTATTGGATAGATATTTCCATATTATAAAGCTAAAATGTGGAACAAAGGGATAAAGCATTTTTATAATAGCTAATAAAGATTCTTGCATTATAGCTTGATTTTGTTCTATATTTAATGGTATAGATGTTAATTTATTTACGAATTCCATAATTTTAGAGATAGCTATATGAAATGATTGTGTTTTATTAATATTTTTTGAAACTATGTTAATAGTTTTATATAAATCGGAACGAATTTTTAGTTGTGTTATGTTTAGTTCGTTAATTTTAAGTTTAATTTTGCAATTATAGTTTTGAATATGATTATAAGAGATTTTCCATAGTTTTTTTAAAAATTTGTGTATTCCTTTTACTCCTGATTCTTTCCATTCTAAGTCTGCTTCAACTGGTGCCGCAAACATGATAAATAATCTTATTGTGTCAGCGCCATATTTTTTAATTATATTTTCTGGTTCTATGCCGTTGTTTTTTGATTTAGACATTTTTATCATGCCTTCATGAAATATTTTTTTATTATCGAAATAAAAAGATGATTTTATATTAAAATTAGTATCATATTCTATTTTTATAGATTGAGCAGAAATCCATTTTTTTTGTTTTTTTTCATTTAAATAATAAAACGCATCAGATAATACCATTCCTTGACATAGTAGTTTTTTAACTGGTTCATTAGTTTTAATTAATCCTAAATCTCTTAATACTTTATGTATAAATCTAAAATATATTAAATGCATGACAGCATGTTCAATTCCTCCAATATATTGGTCTATGGGAAGCCAATAATTAGCTAAATTTTTATCAATTATACCTGTATTAAAATTTGTACATGTAAATCTTGCATAATACCATGAAGATGCTAGAAATGTGTCTAGAGTATCAGATTCGCATATTGCTTTTTGTTTGTTAATGTAGATTGTTTTATTATTTATATTTTTTTTTGATTTTTTTTGTACTGTTAGATTTTTAGATAATAAAATTGGTAAATATTTTTCAGGTATTGGAATTATTTTTTTGTTTTGAAGAGTGGCCATAGGAATAGGAGTTCCCCAAGATCTTTGTCTAGATACTCCCCAGTCTTTTAATTTATAATAAGTAATTTTTTTACTTATTTTCATTTTTTTTAAATCTTGAATTATTTTTGATGATCCTTCTACATTATTGAAATTATCATATATTTTAGAATTAAAAAGTATTCCTTTGTACGTCATAGCAGTGTCTTTTATTTCTGGTATAGTTTTATTTGAATCTAAAATCACCGTTTTAATTTCTAAATTATATTTTATAGCAAAATTTAAATCGTTTTGATTATGTGCAGGTGTACATAACATTGCTTTAATTTCATAATTTATGGATATATAGTTAGCAATCCATATCGGTATTTTTTTTTTCGTTATTGGATGTATAGCGAATTCATTGGTATTTATTCCTATATTTTCATTGTAAATATCATTATAAATATTTATATCAAAAAATTGTTTAATGAATTGTTTAATTTTTGGATTTTTTCGAGAAATTTGTTTTGAAAATTTATGAAAAGGAGAAAGTATAATAAAAGTTACTCCCATTAAAGTATCAGGTCTTGATGTAAAAGCGAATAAAGTTTTTTTTTGGTTTAATAGTGCTAATTTTATTTTTATTCCAGTTTTTTTTCCTATCCATTTAGTCTGCATATTTTTAACTTGAATAGGCCAATCTGGTAAATTATTTAAGTCTTTTAGTAATTCTTCAGCATATTGCGTGATTTTAATGAACCATTGAGAAATTTTTTTTTTTGTTGTTTTATTATTGCAACGCCAACATAATTTGTTTATTACCTGCTCATTAGCAAGTACTGTTTTATCATGTTCACACCAATTAACCCATGATTTTTTTTTATATATAAGTTTTTTGTTATATAGTTTTATAAATAGCCATTGTTCCCATTTGTAGTACTCTGGTTTACATGTAGTTATTTCTCTATTCCAATCATAACTAAAACCTAATTTTTTTAATTGTTTTTTCATGTATTTAATATTTTCATAAGTCCATTTATCAGGTTGAGTTTGATTTTGTATAGCTGCATTTTCTGCTGGTAACCCGAATGCATCCCATCCTACAGGATGTAATACATTTTTTCCTAACATGCGCTGATATCTTGCAATAACATCGCTAATTGTATAATTTCTTACGTGCCCTATATGAAGTTTTCCAGAAGGATAAGGGATCATAGCTAAACAATAAAATTTTTTTTGTTTAGTGTTTTCAGTAACTTTAAATGTGTTGTGTTCTTTCCAAAATTTTTGAACTTGTGGCTCAATTTTATGAGGAAAATATTCCGTTTTCATTTTTTTAGTTAACCCATGTTTTATAAATTTTCATTTGAAATTAAAATTCTATCGCTTTTTAAAATCAATATTTATAATTATGTATAGTATAAAATATATTTCAATTAAAATTAAAGGGATATTTCCATATTTATAGTATGGTGTAATACCTGAGGTAGAATTTACGTTTCCATTTAATATTTTTTCTTGAAATTGTGGTATTATGTTTTTAATTGTTCCGTTTGCGTTAATAATAGCTGTAATACCAGTATTAGAACTATATAATAATGGTCTACCTAATTCTAATGCTCGCATTCTGGCTATTTGGAATTGTTGCCAGGGTTGAATAGAATTTTTAAACCAAGCATTATTTGATATTGATATTAAATAATTAACATTAGGAATAAAATTATTTCTAATTTGATTTCCGAAAGCAATTTCGTAACATATAGATGTAGAAAAATATAAGTTATTAATACTTATTGGAAATTGTATATAAGAACCTTTATTAAGTGATTTAATAGAAATATTTAGAAATATTTTAAATAAATATTTAAATAGAAAAGAGAATGGAATATATTCACCAAATGGTACTAAATGGTATTTATTGTAAATAATTTTTGTATGTTGTATATGTGATTTTTCTGTAATCATTAATATGGAATTATAGCTATATGTTTTACTATTTTTAATATAATTGTTTATACAACCAGTTATTAGTACGTTATGATTTGTTTTGATTGATTTTTTGAATAAGTTTAATATAGTTTTTCTATTAATTATAGAATTAGGAATAGAAGATTCAGGAAAAATTATTAAAGAATTTTTAATTTTATTTAGTTTTATTATATTTAAATATTTGTTTAGTATTTTTATGACGTTTTTTGTAGTTATTTGTTTTTTTGGAATTATATTTGGTTGTACTAAAGTAACATTTATTTGTTTGAGTTCATTTTTTTTATACCATGAAAATGTTGATAGTAAATGGCAAATAATTAGAATGATTATGGAAGACAATAAGTATAGTATTTTTTTTTTAATAAGAATAAATATAGTAGTTCTGATATAGTTATTAATATAACAGTAATTCCATGAATTCCCATAATTGGAGCAATATTTTTTAAAGGACTATTTATTTGACTATAACCAAATTCTAGCCATGGAAACCCAGTAAATAAGTTTTCTCTTATGTATTCTATTATTATCCACAATAACGAAGATGATATAATAAGAAAAAATTGAGATTTAAATTTAGATTGTATATATGTAATTATAATAGAAAATAGCATAGGATAGAGTGAAAGATATGCTATTAATATAAGTAATATTAGTAATGAGGTGCATGTTGGAATTTTATATAAAAATCTAAGACTTATATAAATCCAATATATTCCATTACTAAATAAACCAACGCCCCAAAAAAATCCAATTGTACTTACTTGTATATTTTTTTTTTTTGAAAAATGCAATGTTGTTTTTAATCCTATAAAAGAAATTATAGCACAAGGCCAGTATTCCCATGGAGAAAAAGATAGTACTCCGATACTTCCTGAAAAAAATGCTATTAATATTTGGAAAAATTTTATCATAGGTATATATAAAGTTTATATAAAATATTAATAATGTATATTTTTTTATTTATTTGGAATAGTCACTTGTAATAATATAATTCTTCTATTAGTTACAATATTAATTTTAAATTTAAATTTGTTAATGTTAATAACTTCTCCTTTGATAGGTAAGTGTCCAATTTTTTTCATAATTAAACCACCAATAGTATCTACTTCTTCATCATTAAAATTAGTTTGAAATTTATTATTAAATTCTTTAATAGGAGTCAATGATTTAATGACAAAGGTATATTTATCTAGTTGTCGAATGTTTAGAGTTGTTTCGTCGTATTCATCTTCAATATCTCCTACTATTAATTCGAGTATGTCTTCAATTGTAATTAATCCAGAAACAACACCGAATTCATCGATAACAATTGCCATATGATTTTTGGTTAATCTAAATTCTTTTAACATAAGATTTACATATTTACTTTCAGGAACAACTATTGTAGGTCGTAACATCTTTTTTATGTAAAAAGTAGTAGTATTATGTTTTATGAGTGGTAATAAATCTTTAGCAATTAACATGCCCTCAACATAGTTTTCATTTTGACTTATTACAGGAAATCTAGAATGTGCGGATTTGATTATTATATCTAAGCATTGATCTAAAGAATAATTTAGTTTTAAAGTAATCATTTGTGGTCTTGGAATCATAATATCTTTTATTCTTTTTTTTGTGATGTCAATCACTCCTTTTAGCATATTATAAGTATCTTGATCTATTAGTGAGTTTTCTTCAGAATCTCTTATTAATTTTAATAGTTCTTCTTTATTTTTAGGTGGTTCTTCTTGAAATATTTGACTTAATAAGATAGAAAAGAATCCTTTTTTTTCTTCTTTATTACTATTTTTGGAATTATTATTACTCATGGAATTTTAATTTCTGTTTCGTAATTAATATAGATTTTTAATCTTATGTTTATTTTGTTTAATAAATTAATTTTTTAATATTAGAATAAGGATTTTTATAATTTAAAGATTGCATGATTTTAGTTTCTAAAGATTCCATTTTTTCTCTATTCGTGATATTAGAATGTGTATATCCTAATAAGTGTAGTATGCCATGTATAATAATATGAGCCCAATGTGATTCTGTGCTTATTTTTTTTTTTATTGCTTCTCTTTCTATTACTTCTCCACAAACAATTAAGTCTCCTATATAATTAGATTTTATTATTTTATCATTAATATATGAAAATGATAGTATGTTTGTTACATTATTTTTTTTTCTAAATTTATTATTTAAGAATTTTATTTCTGATTTTTCTACCAATCTTATTAAAATTTTAATATTATCGTTTTTTGTATTTTTTAAACTGGATTGTATCCATTTGAGATATTGATGTTTTGGTGGAAAGGATGTTAGTACTTTACTGGCTGTTTGTATATTTAAAATAATTTTATTTTTCATTTTTTAGAGTTAAATTTCATTTATAAAATGAAGTGTAAATATGTTTTTGAAATAATGAATTTATATTTTTAAGATAGTAATGTTTAATTATTATTTTTTATGTACTCACCTCTTAAAGAATTAGGATTTATTTTTGTTATTGTTAAATTTATAAATTGACCAATCATTTTTTTGTTCCCTTTGAAATTTACTATTCTGTTATTTTCTGTTCGTCCAAATAATTCTTGTGAATTTTTTTTAGATGATCCTTCTACTAATACTGATTGAACACTGTCTAGCATTTTATTGTTCCAATTTATTGTATTTTTATTGATTAGTTTTTGGAGTATATATAATCTTTCTTTTTTTTCTTGTAGTGTAGTGTTATCTTCTAGTTCTGTAGCAGGTGTTCCTGGTCTCGGAGAGTAAATAAAACTATAACTCATATCAAAATTAATTTCTTGAATTATTTTTAAGGTTTTTTCGAAATCTGATGATGTTTCTCCTGGAAAACCAACAATGAAGTCTGAACTAATTTGAATATTAGGACGTGCTTTAGTAATTTTTTTTATAATTTCTTTGTATTCATTTGTAGTATGTGTTCTTTTCATTAACTTGAGTATTTTATTAGAGCCACTTTGAATAGGTAAATGAAGAAAACTAACTATTTCAGGAATTTTAGAGTATACATTAATAATATCATCTGTAAATTCAAATGGATTACTAGTTGTAAATCTTATTCTATAAATTCCTTTAATAGATGCAACTAATTTTAACAGTTCTGAAAATTTACAAATATTTCCATTAAAAGTTTTTCCTTTGTATGAGTTTACATTTTGTCCGAGTAAATGAATTTCTTTTACTCCTTTATTTGATAAATTAGATATTTCTAATAAAATATCATCTACAGGTCGACTAATTTCATGTCCTCTAGTATATGGGACTATACAAAAAGAACAAAATTTATTACATCCTTCCATAATTGATACAAAAGATGTGACTTTAGGGTTTTTAGGGTATTGTATAAAGTTGAATTTTTCTGTTAATGGAAAAGAAATATCAGTAATATGTTTTTGAGATTTTTTTATTTTTTCTATCATTTTAGGTAAATGATGTAAAGTTTGTGTGCCAAAAACTATGTCTACATAATTAGCACGTTTATATATATTTTTACCTTCTTGGGTTGCTACACAACCTCCTACAGCAATTATTAAATTTGGATTTTTTTGTTTTAATTTTTTCCATCTTCCTATTTGGTGAAATACTTTTTCTTGTGCGTTATGTCTTATAGAACAAGTGTTTAATATTAATATGTCAGCTAAGTTAGAATATTTTGTAGTTGTATATCCATGTTTTTGTTCTAATAATTGAGTTATCATGGATGAATCGTATTCGTTCATTTGACAACCCCATGTTTTTATATATATCTTATTGTTCTTCATAATATTTATTTTTAAAATAGTATATTTATAGTTATTGGTGTTTTTTAAATATATAAAATAGTTTTGTATATTTTTAAGATAAGATATGGTTTTTTATCTTTATTTTTAACAATTTATTTTAATAATTACTATGATTGTATGTTATATGTGCTATTTTTTATATAAAAGAAGCTATTTATATTATTTTTTATTCTGACAAAATTATTTTTATAATTTGTGTTTTTTTTTAGTATTGCTTGTATCCATAATTTAGAATTAGAAATATTAACTGTGGATAAAATTGAACCACAATTATAATTGTTTTTGTTATATTTTAATATAAGATTATCTCCTATTTTTGGTTTTGGATATGCATTTCCAATTAACCAGTATAATTGATATTTGTTAAGTTTTTTAAAATGTACTTTGGCTATCATTTCTTGTCCATAGAAACATCCTTTTTTTAGGTCAAGTGCATTTAATTTTTCTAGATTAAGTGATTGTGGAAAAAATTTTTTGTAAGTTATATGATTAATATTAGGAAATCCAGACATTATGTTTAATGCTAGCCAAATATTGTTATGATATATTTCATTTGTTAATTTTAATATTTTTTTTAAAATGGAATTATTTTTTTTAATAATTATTAAAAATCTATCGTAGGGTTTGTGAAATTTAAGCACAGTAATATTTTTTTCTTGATGATTAAAACTTTTTTTATCAGGCAAGTTTTTTAAAATTTTAGATAATTTTTCATTAACACAGGCTCCAATTAATCCTATTAATAATGTGTCACGGTTTTGGCATATATTTATATTAGAAAAAATAGAATATTTCTTTAGTTCATTAACTTGTAGTTTAGAAATACTTTTTTTTTGTATATATGCGTACCCTTGATCATACATAAATAGATGAAAAACACTAAGTACTTTGCCATTTATTGAGCAGTGAGCACATATTACATGCTGATTTTGTTTTAGTAAGTACAGATTATATGTAAATTGATTTTGTAAGTAACGTAAGCAATCTTTTCCAGTGATTGTTATGAAGGTCCAATCTTTTAAAAATGTTAATGTTATTTTTTTAGAATTAATTAAATCGTATATATTTTTTTTCATATAAAAGTCTTAGTTGTATCATAAATTTTCAATGATCTATAATATTAAATTATATATAGATACATAGTGAAGTTATTATTTTTATTTATCAGTTAAAATGTATTTTATAATAAATAATTTTATATTTAGTTTTTTTATTTTAGAAAATAAATTAATAAAAATTTACTATAGAATAGTATAAAGAATATTATTTATTTTTTAAATTTTTATTTATATAAGAAATTTAAAATGTAACAAGAGGTTTTTATGTTAGAAAAAAATGTAATAATTGACGATTGTATAAAAACTATGCTTAGTAGATTAATTAGTTTAAAGAGGTGTCTTTGATTATAGAAATAAAAAAGATAGATTATTAGAAATTAATTTAAAATTAGAACTTCCTAAAACTTGGAAAAATTTAAATTTAATTAAATTTCTCAATCAAGAAAGGAGTCGATTATTTTTAATAGTTGGTAAAATTGATAAAATAGATCATGACTTGAAAGAGTTATGTGATATTTTAAAGTTAGAAACATGGAATAGTGATAAAGATATATTAGGTAGTTTTTCATATGAGTTGAATAATTTAGAAAAACAAATTCATGAATTAGAAATAAATAGTATGTTTTTAAATAAAAATGATTATTTAAATTGTTATCTAGATATTCAATCTGGATCTGGTGGTATTGAAGCACAAGATTGGGCAAGTATGTTACTGCGTATGTATATACGATGGGCTGATTCAAAAGGTTTTAAAACTAATATTATTAATAAGTCATACGGTGAAATTGCTGGAATAAAATCTGTTACTGTTCAGATTTTAGGAGACTATGCTTTTGGCTGGTTTCGAACAGAAACTGGTATACATCGATTAGTGAGAAAAAGTCCTTTTAATACACATAATATGAGACATACATCTTTTTCTTCTGTATATGTTTATCCTGTTGTTGATGATTCTATTGATGTTAATATAAATATAAGTGATTTAAAAATTGATGTTTATCGTGCTTCAGGATCTGGAGGACAACACGTGAATAAAACTGAATCAGCGGTTAGAATAAAACATCTCCCTACAGGTATCGTAGTTCAATGTCAAAATGACCGGTCTCAACATAAAAATAAAGATCAAGCAATTAAACAGTTAAAATCAAAATTATATGAAAGAATACTTAATGAAAAAAAGAATAAACAAAAATTTTTAAATAAGACTAAACTAGATATAGGATGGGGAAATCAAATACGTTCATATGTATTAGATGATTCACGGATTAAAGATTTGAGGACAGGTATAGAAAATAAAAATATTCAATCGGTTTTAAATGGGGATTTAGATCTATTTATTGAATCTAGTTTAAAAAATGGATTATAATAAATTTATTTAAAAAATTTATTTTTAAATAGAAATATTTTAATTAGATAGGTAATATATTAGTATGTTAGTTAATGAAGAACTAGAAAGAATAAAAAAATTAAATTATGTAAAAAGATTAGGATATGATTTCCCGAATAATTTTAAACCTAAGGATGATTTTTTAAGTTTATTGTTAAAATATAAAGGTTGTACTCGTGAAGAATTGAATGAGTTAAATGTTTTAGTGAGTGTAGCGGGTAGAATTTTAAATAAACGTATTATGGGTAAAAGTTCTTTTTTTGTATTAAAAGATAGTGAAGGCGAAATTCAATTATATGTAAATAAAAGTAGTAGTTTTTCGGAATTGTATAGCAACGATGTAAAAAAATTGGATTTGGGTGATATTTTAGGTGTAGAAGGTATTTTATTTAAAACACGGACTGGTGAGTTATCTATTCATTGTATTAAGATAGAATTATTGACAAAAGCATTAAAACCTTTACCAAGTAAATTTCATGGATTATTAGATAAAGAAACTCGTTATAGAAAAAGATATTTAGATTTGATAAGTAATAGAAAATTATATTCTATTTTTAGAATAAGATCTTTAGTTTTTATTTATATTAGAGAATTTATGCTTAATAAAAATTTTTTAGAAGTAGAAACACCTATATTACAAAATATTCCTGGTGGCGCTTCCGCTCGTCCATTTGTTACTCATCATAATTCTTTAGAAATGAATTTATATTTAAGAATTTCTCCTGAACTATATTTAAAAAGATTAGTTATTGGAGGATTTAATCGAATTTTTGAAATTAGTAAAAGTTTTCGTAATGAAGGAATATCTACTCGTCATAATCCTGAATTTACTATGATGGAAGTATATATGGCATATTCAGATCATAATGATATGATGACATTCACTGAAGAATTATTAAGGATGTTAATAAAAAAAATTATTGGTAAATATAAAATAAAATATGATTGTGATATGATTAATTTTGAAAATAAATTTGTTAGATATTCTCTTAAAGAAGCAATATTAAAATATAATTCCAATATTAAGTTATTAGATCTAAATGATAAATCAAGAGTACAAAAAATTGCTAATCAATTAGGAATTAATGCTGACAAGGAATTAAGTATTTCAAAACTAATTATAGAAATTTTTAATAAAACGGTTGAAAAAAAATTAATTCAACCTACTTTTATTTTAGATTATCCAATAGAAGTATCTCCATTATCTCGTAGAAACGATTTTGATAAAGATATTGCTGATCGATTTGAATTATTTATTGCTGGTTATGAAATTTCCAATGGATTTTCAGAATTAAATGATTCTGACGATCAACGTAATAGGTTTTTAATGCAATTTTGTGAAAAGAATACGAATAATGTTAATAATGTAGATAATATATTTTATGATAAAGATTATATAACTGCATTAGAACATGGTTTACCGCCTACATCTGGATTAGGAATAGGAATTGATAGATTAATTATGTTATTAACTAATCAAAAAAGCATCCGTGATGTAATTTTTTTTCCTACTCTTAAACCTTCGGTGTAATTTAAAGAATTAAATTATTTATTTTATAGAATATTTATTAAATGAATATGAATGTATTTTTTTAATTTTTTAATAAATTATTTAAGTTTCAAAATAAACTTATTATTTTATAGAAGGAAAAAGTGTGTCTAACTTATTACGAAAAAAAAATATTTTCAATTTTAATGATGTTATAGATATGATTTCTAAATACGGCACACCTTTATGGATGTATAATTTTAATGTGATTTTAAAAAAAATTAAGGAATTACAGAAATTTGATACAATTCGTTTTGCACAAAAATCTTGTTCAAATATTCATATTTTAAGTTTATTAAAAAAATACAATGTTAAAATTGACGCTGTTTCGTTTGGTGAAATAAGAAGAGGATTATGTGCAGGATATGTTTCTACAATCAATCAGGACATTATTTTTACAGCTGATATAATTGATGATCAAACATTAAATGAGGTTATTAAACATGACATTTCTGTGAATGTTGGATCTATAGATATGTTAAAACAAATTGGAATAAAATCTCCTGGTCATAAAATTTGGTTAAGAATTAATCCTAAATTTGGTCATGGACATAGTAAAAAAACTAATACAGGTGGAGAAAATAGCAAGCATGGAATTTGGGATGTCAGTTCTGCATTGCCGTATATTAAGAAATATTCTCTTAAGTTATGTGGCTTGCACATGCATATTGGTTCTGGAGTAGATTATATTTATTTAGAAAAAGCATGTAAAACGATGGTAAATTATGTTTTAAAATTTAATTTAAACATACGTTCTATTTCTGCTGGAGGTGGTTTAATGATTCCTTATCGCTGTAATGATGCATCGATAGACATTAAAAAATATTTTAAGATTTGGGATAATTCTCGTAAATTGATTTCTAATTACTTAAATAGATCAATTAAATTAGAAATTGAACCAGGAAGATTTTTGGTAGCAGAATCAGGAATATTAGTATCTACAGTATATGCAATAAAAAAAACTAGCACTAAGACTTTTATTTTAATTGATGCTGGTTTTAATGATTTAATGAGACCAGTGATGTATGGAAGTTATCACTATATATCTGTCATTCCAAAAGATGGTAGATTTCTTGATGAAAATGATACTACGGATGTAGTAGTTGGCGGTCCTTTGTGTGAATCTGGTGATGTTTTTACTCAAAATGAATATGGTGATATAGAAACTAGGAAATTACCTAATGTTAAATTGGGAGATTATTTAATATTTCATGATGTTGGTGCATATGGGGCATCTATGTCTTCAATTTATAATAGTCGCCCGTTAATTCCTGAAATATTATTTAAAAATAATAAATTTCGTGTAATTAGAAGACGTCAAACAATAGAAGAATTATTAGAACTAGAAATAAATTCTTGTTAATTTTTTAATTTTAGAAATAATTTTATTAATATTTTTTTTTATTTTTCTAAAAATTAATCTAATATTTTAAATGTGAAATAAAAATTTAAAATTTTAATAGTAATTTTATATTTAATATTTAAAATAAAATATTTAATCAATATTTTATAAAATTAATATATTTTAAAGTTTTGTATTGTATTTTAATGTTCAAATCAACAATTTTTAACAGTAAATTTATATTAATAAAGTGTATTAAAATTAAGATGATGCTTTATGTATAATACTTATATTAGTTTTCCTCATATCAATCCTATTATTTTTTCTGTGTTTTCTATTTCAATACGTTGGTATGGTTTTATGTATTTTTTAGGATTTATATTTGCTGTATGGAGAGGGAATGTTCAGGCTAAATATTATAATTTAACAAAAATTGAAGTCGATAATTTATTATACTCTTGTTTTTTTGGTTTGTTTATAGGTGGTAGAATAGGATATGTAATGTTTTATAATCCTATGTTTTTTTCACAGAATGTTTTATGTATATTAAAGGTATGGGAAGGAGGTATGTCATTTCATGGAGGTCTATTAGGAATTTTAGTAGTTTTATTATATTTTTCAAAAAAATTAAATAAAAAATTTCTTGATTTATCTGATTTCGTAGCTCCATTAGTACCATTTGGGTTAGGTTTAGGAAGATTAGGAAATTTTATTAATGGTGAATTATGGGGTAGAATAGCACCTAATTGTCCATTTTCTATTTTATTTCCCAGTTCTAAGTTATTAGATCTAGAATTATCAAAAGATAATATTCAGTTTCAACATTTAATAAATAAATTTGGTGTATTACCTAGACATCCATCGCAAATTTATGAATGTATTTTAGAAGGTGTTTTATTATTTTTTATATTAAATTTTTTTACAAAGAAAAATTTTAGTTCTGGTTTTGTGTCTGGTCTTTTTTTAATTTTATATGGTATTTTTCGAATTTTTTCTGAATTTTTTCGACAACCAGATCCACAAATAGGATTTTATTTAAATATTTTTAGTATGGGACAAATATTATCCGTTCCTATGATTGTATTTGGATTTTTTATTTGGTTAAATATTTTTTATCATAAGGTTATTTTAAATTTAGACATGTATGGAAAATTATATCAATTTGTTAAAAAAAATATTAAAAGATGGAAATGTTAGAAAAGATAGAACTGGGATTGGAACTCTGTCAATTTTTGGATATCATTTAAAATTTAATCTTAAGTTAGGATTTCCTTTAGTGACAACGAAAAAATGTTATTTTCCTGCTATAGTTCATGAACTTTTATGGTTTTTAAAAGGAGATACTAATATAAAATATTTAAATGATAATAATATATCTATTTGGAATGAGTGGTCTGATAAATCAGGAAATTTAGGTCCTATTTATGGAAAACAATGGAGATCTTGGGAATCTAAAGATGGAAAAATTATTGATCAAATTAGTCATGTAATAAATTTAATAAAAAAAGATCCTTATTCTCGAAGAATAATAGTATCTAGTTGGAACGTGGGAGATTTAGATAAAATGGCGTTACCACCATGTCATGTTTTATTTCAGTTTTATATTTATAAAAATTTTTTAAATTGTCAATTGTATCAGCGTTCTTGTGATGTATTTCTTGGATTACCTTTTAATATAGCAAGTTATTCTTTATTAATTCATATGTTAGCACAACAATGTAATTTAGAAGTAGGTAACTTTATGTGGACAGGGGGTGATGTTCATATATATATTAATCATATTAAACACGTAAAACAACAAATTATTAGGAAACCATATCCTCTTCCAAAATTAATTATTAATAAAAAACCTAAGGGAATTTTTAGTTATTTTTTTGAAGATTTTAGTTTGATTAATTATAAATTTCATTCACCTATTCGTGCCAAAATAGCAATATAAAGGTTGGATATATATCTTAGTATTTTTATTTTTAGAAATATAACTCCAAAAATAATTTCTCAGGATATTATTTATTTGTATAATTTATATGATATATCACAGGCATATTTATTTTATCATTAAAGGTATTATGTGACTAAGGGTTTATTATTTATTATTTCTGCTCCTAGTGGAACGGGAAAATCTAGTTTGATTCAGGAACTAATAAAAACTAGTTTTTTGCATACTGTTAAAGTTTCAATTTCTTATACTACTAGAAAAATGAGACTGGGAGAAATTCATGGAAAACATTACTTTTTTGTTTCAAATAAAAAATTTAAAAAAATGATTAAGGAAAATCAGTTTTTGGAATATGCAAAAGTTTTTAATCATTATTATGGTACTTCCAAAGATCAAGTTTATTATAATTTATCTATTGGTATAGATGTTTTTTTGGATATAGATTGGCAGGGAGCGAAACAAGTTCGTAATAAAATACCAGAATCTAAAAGTATATTTATCTTACCTCCATCTAAACAAGAACTATATAGAAGATTATATAATAGAGGGCAAGATAATGATTTAGTAATACAAAAAAGAATGAATCAAGCAGTATCTGAAATGAATCATTATGTTGAGTATGATTATTTAATTATTAATGACAACTTTAGTTTAGCTGTTTCTGATTTAAATAAAATAGTTAGAGTTGAGCATTTATCTAGAAAATTTCAAATAAAAAATAATAATTTATTAATTAAAAACTTATTAAATGAATAAAAATTTTTTATATAATATATTTTTATTCATTTAATTAATTGTATTCTTTTTTAATTTGTGTTGGTGAGTTTTCGTAGTTCTATTTTTCTATCAGTTTCTTTTAAAAATTTTTTTCGTAATCTTATAGATTTTGGAGTAACTTCTACTAGTTCATCTTCATTTATAAAACTAATTGCATATTCTAAAGTAATAGTAATTGGTGTTATTAAAGTAATCGCTTCGTCTGAACCTGATGCTCTCATATTAGTTAATTTTTTTCCTAATAAACAGTTTACTGTGAGGTCATTTTTTCTGTTATGTATACCTATAATTTGTCCTTCATATATTTTTTGTCCATGTGTTATAAATAATTTTCCGCGATCTTGTAAATTAAAAATTGAAAATCCAACTGAATAACCTGTTTTATTAGAAATTAAAACTCCATTATTACGTTGTTTAGTTGTGTCTTCGCTTACTTTTTGATAATGACTAAAAGTTGAATAAAACAGTCCTGATCCAGATGTTAATGTGGAAAATTCTGTTCTAAAACCAATTAATGACCGACTACTCATTACGCAATCTAATCTAATTCTAATTCCATTATGATTAGGTATAATATTTGAAATTTTTCCTTTTCTTTGTCCTATTGTCTGTATAATTATTCCTTGGTGTTTATTTTCAATATCTAAGGTAACTATTTCTATTGGTTCATGTATTAATCCATTTATTTTTTTTAATATTACTTTTGGTCGCGAAACTTCTAATTCATAACCTTCTCTTCTCATATTTTCAATTAATATAGATAAGTGTAATTCTCCTCGTCCAGATACAGAATAAGTATTAGTATTTTCTGTAGTTTGAATTTTTAATGCTATATTGTAATGTTCTTCTTTTTTTAAACGATTAAATATTTGTCTAGAAGTAAGATATTTTCCTTCTTGGCCTGAAAATGGTGAACTATTTACAGCAAAGAACATTTTAACTGTTGGTTCGTCGATTTGAATTTCTGGTAAAGTAATAATATTTTTAGGATCACAAATAGTATCTGAAATATTTAATTTTTCTATTCCAGTAATAGCTATTATGTCTCCAGATTTAGCTGAGTTTGTTTCAATTTTATTCAATCCTAAATATTTTAGTATTTTAATTATTTTTCCAGATTTTTTTAGTTGTTTATTATTGGTAATAATAACAGATTGATTGGGTGTAATAACTCCTTTATTAATTCTTCCAATTCCAATAATTCCTAAATAATTATCGTATTCTAATTGAGAAATTTGCATTTGGAAAGGATCGTTAGGATAGACTTTTGGAGCTGGTGTGTACTGTATTATGGCATTGTATAGTGGAGTCATATCAGATTTCATATGAGCATGAGAAGTTCCTGAGGTGCCTAGTAATGCAGAAGTATATATGATAGGAAAGTCAAGTTGTTCATCTGTAGCATTTAAACTTACAAATAAATCAAAGATTTGATCGACAACCCAATTTGGTCTAGAGCATGTTCTGTCTATTTTGTTTATAACTACAATGGGCTTTAATCCATAGTTAAAAGCTTTTTGTGTAACAAATCTTGTTTGTGGCATCGGTCCATCAAGTGCGTCTACTACTAATAAAACAGAATCTACCATAGATAGTATTCTTTCTACTTCTCCTCCAAAATCAGCGTGTCCTGGAGTATCAATAATATTTATTTTATATTTTTTCCATTGAATTGCCGTATTTTTGGATAAAATGGTAATTCCTCTTTCTTTTTCTAAATCGCTAGAATCCATAACTCTTTCAAGGAATTCTTTATGATTTTGAAAAGTACCTGATTGTTGAAGTAATTTGTCTACTAAAGTTGTTTTTCCATGATCAACATGTGCAATGATAGCTATATTTCTTAGTGTATGATTTATTTCTTTTGTCATAAGTATTAAATTTTAGTAATTAATATTAGTATATAATTTTATAATAATTAATAATATCATGTTTATGAATAAATATATTTTGTTTATTTAAATAATTGTTAATATTAATAATTAGAATTAAATTTTTATTGTTTAAGATAGGATATAATTCGCGTTGTATTTAGTTTTATTTTTTAATAGTGTTATATGTTTAATTATGCTAACCTATTCCAAGTTATTTTAAAATCGCTTAGAAATTAATTTTATGAATTATAATTCGACATTTTTTTTGAAAAGTATACATAATATTAGTAAAGAGAAATATAATTTTGGATCCGAAGTTGCATTTATTGGCTATTCTAATTCAGGAAAATCATCTACAATTAATGCTTTAGTTAATAAAAATAAATTAGCTAAAATTAGTAAAATTCCTGGAAGAACTCAGTTAATAAATATTTTTCAAGTTTCTGATGGAGTTCGATTAGTTGATTTACCAGGATATGGTTATACTACAGTTCCTCAGCATATATCTTTGAAATGGAAAAAAATGGTATTTAAGTATTTAAATATTCAAAAATGTTTGAAGGGTTTAATAGTTATAGTTGATATTCGTTGTTTAATAAAAAAAATTGATAAAATTGTTATAGATGCAGCTATTTTTTTGAATATTCCGATATTATTGTTATTAAATAAAATAGATAAAGTAACGTGGTCTTTTAAAAATAAACAATTATATTTGATTCGTGCTATAATGCATAGTTTATCAAAAAATATAATTGTAGAATTATTTTCTGCAAAAAAAAAAATAGGTGTTGATAAATTAAGATTAGTTGTAGATAATTGGTTAATTCACAAATAATATAGTAGTATTATTTTATTTGTTTAAAATTGTTATTTAATAATATAGAAATAAAATATTATTAATACATTTTATAATATTTTAAAAATACTATTGATTTTATAACATTTTATTTATATATTCTATTAAATATTTATTATTTAAAATAAAGTTTTACTTTATAGTATATACGTAATATTATTAGATGTAGTTAAAATTAAAGATTATTATTTTTTTAATAAAAAATAGTTAATAAATATATTATTTAGTAAGGATAAATTTATGAATATACTTGCATTAAATATGTTATTGTATGTTTTTAATACTCTTCAACCATATGCCTTTTTCTAGTAATTTTAACAAACGTTGAAAATTATAGTATTTAAAGATATATGATAATTTTTTTATGGATGGCGGTAACATAGTTAGTTTATCTATTATAATTAATTTTTTTGAAATATTAGTTTTAATAGTAGCTAATTTTTTTGATAGCAACGCTAAATTTTTGTAGTTTTTCAGTTGTTTATGTATTAATTTTGAATTTCTTATTGGATATTTAGATATTTTCTCTATATTTTCGTAAATTTTATTTAGTGAACCAAAATTTTTTATTAAATATAATGCTGTTTTTTTTCCTATTTTAGGGACTCCAGGAATGTTATCTGATGAATCTCCCGAGAGTCCTAATAGATCTGGAATTAATTTAGGAATAACTCCGTATTTTTGTTTTACTTTAGTTTCATCTAAAATTATGTCAGATGTACCTACTAAAATATTTATGTGACTATTGACTAGTTGTGCAAAATCTTTATCATAAGTACTAATTAAGATTGATTTATTTTGTGTATATAGTTTTTTTGCTAATGTTCCTATTATGTCGTCAGCTTCGAAAGTTGGTATCGAGATAATAGGTATACCTATATTTTTTATTGTATAAAATAATGGCATAATTTGTTGTTTTAATTTTATTGGCATTTTATTTCTATTTTTTTTATATGGTAAAAATATTTTATTTCTAAATGTTTTTTGGGGAGAATCGAAAGCTATTATTATTTTTGTATAAGGATACTTTAATAATATTTTTTTTACCATGTTTATTACACCAAATATTGCTCCGCATGGTTTGTTAAGATTATTTTTTAATGTAGGAAATGTATAATAGGCTCGATATAAATATGCAGTTCCATCTATAAGTAAGTAGTTAATTTTTTTTTCATTAATATTCATTTATATTAGAAATTTTTAGTTGGTTATTCATCGTATTAGATGAATATAAGGTATTTTTTAAGTTTTATATTTTTATTATACTTATATTTTATATAAATATTTATTGATTTTATGAATTTTTGTTTAATAGATGTTTAACTAAATTTATATATTTTTCAATAGCTTGTTTTGTAGATTTGTTGATAAAAATATCATTATTAATAATATATTTTTCATTTATTAATATAGTTGGTACGTGTGTTAGTTTTATTAGTTTTTGTAATTTTTCTTGTTGATAAATATATGATTTTATAATAGAGCTATTCATAAGTAAGTGATATTCTTTTTCATTGATATGTGTTAGTTTTAAAAATGTTTTTTTTAAATTAGATAAGTTAGTAATAGTGTGTGTTTTTTGTATTCCTTCAAAGATAGGAATAAAAATTTTTTTTTCTAATTTTTTAATTACAGATATAATCCATAGTTTAGTTAATAATTTTTCAAATTCTCCTCCTAATAAATTTACATGACATTTTAAAATTTTTATTTTTTTAGAAACATTTTTTTTAATGTTAGAATTAATATTATATTTTTTTTCTAAATTATAACAATAGGGACATATAAATGAGAAAAATTCTATAATAGATTTTTTATGAATAAAATTTTTGTTAATAGTAGTATAGTCTTTTCCAAAGACGTATGCATGATTTAAATTAATATACTCAAATAATATCAGGATAAGTGAAACTAAAAATTTTTTCATATTTTATAAATTATTTAGATGATATTTAAAATGAAACATATTTAAATTTTAAGTAAATATAATTATTTTTTAAGATATTATTTTATCTAAAATATCAAAATTATTCTAGATAAAATAGAATATTTCAGTGTAATTTTGTTTTAGTATAAAAAAACATATATAAATTTATAATATTTTATTTGAGACATTTAATAATGAATAAAAATAATATTTTGAATCATACTCCGATGATACAACAATATTTATCATTAAAATCAAAGTATCCTGATATATTTTTATTTTATAGATTAGGTGATTTTTATGAATTATTTTTTGATGATGCTAAAAAAATTTCTTGTTTATTAAATATTACTTTAACTAAACGTGGTTATTCTTTAGGTAAAAAAGTTCCAATGGCTGGTATTCCATATCTGTCGTTGAATTATTATTTATCAAAATTAATTAAAATAGGAAAATCAGCTGTAATATGTGAACAAACTGATATTCTAAATAAGGAATCTGGTTTGATAGAGAGAAAGATTTCAAGAGTAGTTACTCCAGGTACTACAATAGACGAATGTTTTTTAGATAATTTTAAAAATAATTTATTAAGTGCAATATATTATAGTAAGAAACAATTTGGATATTCTGTACTAGATTTATGTTCTGGCGATTTCTATGTATCTGCACATAATACTTTTGAAGATTTGTTATCAGAATTAAAATGTACAGACCCGGAAGAATTGTTAATACCAGAAAATTTTTTATATGTTAATTACTTTAAGAATCGAAAAGGTGTGAAGTTATGTTCTTCTCATTATTTTGAAGTTAATAGTTCTTATCGACAGTTAAATCTTCAATTTGGTACTATAAATTTAAAAAGTTTTGGTATAGAAAATAATAATTTAGTGATTTCTGTAGCTGGTTGTTTATTAAAATATTTAAAATCTATTCGATATTTTTCTTTACCGCATATAAAATTAATACAAATGAGACATAATCATGATTATGTATTTATGAATACAGCTACTCAAAGAAATTTGGAAATTATTAAAAATATTTCTGGAGGATATGATAATACTTTATTTTCGGTTCTTAATCATACTTCTACTGCCATGGGGAGTAGAATGTTAAAAAAATGGTTAAGTTTTCCTGTTAGAAATATTAATTTAATACATGATAGACAAAATAAGATTAAATTTTTAAGGACTATATATATGATTTTATCACCAATATTAAAGAAAGTTGGTGATTTAGAACGTATCGTGTCTAGAATAGCACTTCGTTTAGCATCTCCTAAAGATTTTTTGTCTATGCGTATTTCGTTATCTCAATTTTCTAAAATTGTCACTGTATTAAAAAATTTTAAATTAGATAATTTTAAAATTTTAAGTTTAAAAGAATTTAAAATTATACAAGAATTATTATTTCGAGCTATAAAAAGTTCTCCTTCATTAACAATTAAAGAAGGTAATGTTATTTCTGATAATTATAATGATAATTTAGATAAATGGAGAACGATAGAAAAAAGCGCTGAAAAATATTTACAAGAATTTGAAAGTAAAGAAAAGAAATTATTAGGTATAAAATCTTTAAAAATTAATAAAAATAAAGTATTGGGATATTATCTCCAAATTAGTAAGAAATATACTAAATCTATTCCAAAAAAGTATAATAAAATACAAACTTTAAAATATTACGTGCGTTATTCGCATCCAGAATTGATAGAGTATGAAAATAATTTTATTCGTGCAAAAGAAAAAAGTTTAGAAATAGAAAAATTTTTATATGATCAATTGTTTGATTTAATAATACCACATTTAGATATTTTAAGAAAAAGTGTTTTAGTGATTTCTAAATTAGACGTTTTGAATAATTTAGCAGAACGTTCGTGTGTATTAAATTATGTGTGTCCTAAAATTTCTTCTGAATATACATTGTCTATAATTGGTGGAAGACATCCTGTTATTGAAACTTTATTATTAACTCCTTTTATTTCTAATTCCATTAATTTGTCAAAAAAATCTAATATGTTAATTATTACAGGTCCAAATATGGGTGGCAAAAGTACATATATGCGTCAAATAGCTTTAATTGTAATTATGACACATATAGGAAGTTTTGTTCCAGCTAGTTATGCATGTATTAAAATATTTGATAAAATTTTTACTAGAATAGGTGCTTCTGACAATTTAGCTAGTGGGGAATCTACTTTTATGCTAGAAATGTCAGAAACAGCAAGTATTTTAAATAATGCTACATCACACAGCTTAGTATTAATAGATGAATTAGGTAGAGGTACTTCTATGCATGATGGATTATCTTTGGCTTGGGCATGTATAGAATATTTAGCACAAAAAATAAATTCTATGACTTTATTTTCTACTCATTATTTTGAATTAACAAAATTAGAGCATCATTTTTTTAATATAAAAAATGTTTATTTTGATGTTGTTGAATATGAAGATAAAGTTTCATTTATGTATACTTTAAAGTTTGGATCAATTAATAAAAGTTATGGTTTATTTGTTGCAAAATTAGCTAAAATACCTAGCTGCGTATTATTATCTGCGAAAAAAAAGTTAAATAAATTACTCCTTGAACGTATTAATAAGATTAGTTAATTGATGATTTAAATTAACTTTTGAATGGATTACAATTTAAAGATATAAAAATTTTTAATAATTAAATGATATATAAAATAAATTTTCATTATCTTAGTAATAGTCATAAAAATTTTTTTTAATAATATTAAAAATAATTTTTTTTAGTTTAGTAATTTATTTTAAAATTTAATGTGTGATATTTTAAATAAAGTTTATTTTGTTTTGTACTTTAAATTTAAAGATAAGATGTTAATTTCGTTTTAAAATTTTAATAAATTTATTGTAAATAGAAAACATGATTTTTTATACATATATTTATTAATAAAATTTTAAAAAAATGTTTGTTTAAATAATTAAAGGTATAATGCGATGTATAAAATAATGTATTCATATTAATACTATAGTGATTAATCATTTTTATTCATTTGTATAAAGTTAAAAGTATTATTATATTTCTATTTTAATATCATTTTTTAATTAGAGTTTTATTATAAATTTTATAGTGTTGTTAAAGTTTTTATAAATTATTTACAATAACGTTTATTTTATTCAAGTATATTAAATTTTTAAATTCTAAATTTTATCCAAGCAGAGAATAAATATGAAAAAATCAACAATTGGACTATTAATATTATTTTTTTGGTTGCAAATGAAGTTTATTTTTGGGCAAAATGGATTGCGTGAGTATATAAGATTAAATCGAGAACTTTCTGATTTAAAATCACAAGTATCTTATTATAAATCTTCTAAATGTATTTTAGGATATTAATTTTAAAATTTATTTTTAAAATATTTAGAGATATAGATTTTAATTTTATTGTTTTATGTTGTGAATATAGTAAAATTTTTAGATAATTTTTATATATTTACATAATATTAATTTAAATAAGTTGATTTATTTTTAGTACTATATGATTGTTTTTTAATAAATATTTAAATATATATGATACACATAATTATTATATTTAATGTTTTGTTTATATAGAAAATTAAATATTTTTTATCTAGATAAAAAATTAATTTAATATTGTTAAGTTGAAATGTTTTTAATTGATATACTTTATAATTTCATGTCTGATTAATATTAATAAGAAGTTATCTAAATAATAAATTTATAACAGGCAAGATTTAAAATTATTATGCCTGCTATATTTTTAGTTATAATAAAGAAATTAATATTTTTAGTTTTTAAAATGATAAGTTTTTTTTAAATATTTTAGTTTCCTTTCCTAGTTTTTCTTCTATTCTAATTAATCTGTTGTATTTAGCAACTCTTTCTGATCTGCACATGGATCCAGTTTTTATTTGTCCTGAATTAGTGCCCACAGCTAAATCGGATATAGTAGTATCTTCAGTTTCCCCGGATCTATGTGAGATAATGGTATTATAGTTTGAATTTTGAGCTAATTTTATGGTATTTAAAGTTTCAGTTAATGTTCCTATTTGATTAGGTTTAATTAAAATAGCATTTGCAATATTATTTTTTATTCCTTTTGCGAGAATATTACTATTTGTAACAAATAAATCGTCTCCAACTAATTGTATTTTATTTCCTAATTTTTTTGTTTGATATTTAAAACCAGTCCAATCAGATTCGTCTAAACCATCTTCAATGGAGATGATAGGATATTTATTTGTTAAAATTTCTAGGTACTGAGTAAATTCTTTTGCAGTAAAAATCTTTTGTTCATTCGTTAATTCATAAGTTTTGTTTTTTTTATTATATAATTCAGAGGCAGCACAGTCTATGCAAAAAGTTACATCTTTTCCTGGTTGATATTTAGATTGAAAAATAGCTTCTTCTAGTAGTAAGAATATTAATTCATTAGATTTTAAATTTGGTGCGTATCCTCCTTCGTCTCCTACAGTAGTACTAAATCCTCTTCGTTTTAAAATGAGTCCTAAGTTATAAAATATTTCTGATCCTATTTGTATAGCTTCTTTTATTGTATTTGCTTTAATGGGTTGAATCATAAATTCTTGTATATCAATATTGTTATTTGCATGTTTACCCCCGTTAATAATATTAATCATGGGTAACGGCATTAAAAATGCTTTTTCAGTATTATGTAAATTAGCTATATGTTGATATAGGGATATACCTTGTGATTTAGAGGCAGCTTTTGATACTGCTAAAGAAACTGATAATATAGAATTGGAACCTAGTTTTGATTTATTTGTGGTTCCATCTAATGTAATCATAATTTCGTCAATAGTTTTTTGATCACAAGCATCTTTTTTATGTATAGCATCAGATATAACATTATTTATTATTGATACGGCTTTTGTTACACCTTTTTTAAAAAATCTTGATTTATCATTATCTCTTAACTCAATAGCTTCTTTAGAACCTGTAGAAGCTCCTGATGGAACTGAAGCTGTTCCAATATATCCATTATTTAGATGGACTTCAGTTTCAACTGTTGGGAATCCTCGAGAATCGATTATTTCTCTAGATATTACTTTTTTAATTTTTGACATATTTTTCTCATAATAATTAATAATTAATATTTTAAATGTTATATGAGTATAAATTAATTTATTTTAAATTTTTTTATTGTATTGCTGTTTTTATAAAATTTATAAATATAGAGTGTTTACTTCTAGGTATGGAAGTTAATTTAGAATTAAATTTATAGATTTTAAACTAGAAATGGTTCGACAATTCAATTATTTTTATTATTTTTTTACTGAAGATATATCTGTAATTTGTGATTCATGTTTTTTTTGTTTTTTATATGCATATCTCTTATTTACTGCATATCTATATTTATGTAGTTTAAAAGTTATTTTTTAACTATATAATCGATAAAACATACTGTCAGTTTTTTTAAAAATTAGAAGTTTATATTTTTTTTTTTTATTTAATTACATCATCAAAAAATTTTTTGGTATAAAATAATATTTTTATTGTAAAATTTAAGATCTCACTAAAAATTTTTAGTTGATATCATTTTGTAGAATTAATATCTTATAAAATTTATTATTTTTATTGATAATTATATCGTTACAATTTGTGTATTTATATAAATCTATTTTTTTAAAGTTTGTTTTCTATTCTTTGGAATTAATCTATTTTATTTTTATAAATGATATTTATTATATGTTATTTAATCTTATTTTAATAAATTTAAAATTTTATTTTGTATATAAAAGCGATGATATATAATTTGATTAATTTTTTGTAAACATAATAATTTAGAAATTTTATAATTAAAGTAAATTTTTTTTTGATAAAATGACTGATTTTTTCATGCACTATAAAATAAATTAATTCTTTGATTATTTTATATAAAAATAGTAGATTTTTATTAATAAATTAATATGTCTTATTATGTTTCTATATTAATAATAGTTTTTTTATAGAATATTAAGTAATTTTTTGTATTTTTTTTCCTATTAAGGATATATAAGTAATTAAAGTTAAATATGTACAATGTTTTTTAGTATTTATAGCAACATTATACTATGTTTAAAAATGAAATTTATTTCATTTTTTTATGGATTTTTTAATTTTTAAAAGTGTTATATTTATTTTATTAAAAATATTTTAATTTTATTTTTAATTATATTGATTTTATTTATAATTATTTGAATAGAAGTACTTAAATTTTTTCTTATTTTTTTTTATTTAGTATTCGTGAATATATATTATCACTTTTATGGTAAAATTTTTATATCTTACTATTTTATTTTTAATAAAGCATTTCTAATTATTTTAGTGTCAGTTTTTTTTTGAATTATTTTTTTAAATATTTTAACATGTTGTATAGAAATAGATAGTGTTTGAATCTATGTTGATATATATGGTGTTAATGCTATAATATTTGTATTTAGAGTGTATACTTCAAGAATTAAAGTTGATAAAAACTATAACAATTATTTCTTAATTATGAAACAAATTTATTTTGTTTTAAAAATAAAATATTTTTATGTTAAGTATAAATTTTATTTTAATAGTAACATAATTTTGAATTGTTGAATAAATGACGAATTTATAAAATTTTTATTCGAAATAAAAACATTTAGTTAAGTATCTTTATACGTGTAGTAATTTAAAATAAATTAATACTTTTTTAATAAAAAAATTTAGTTGTTTTTAGAACTATTTAAATTAAAATATGAATTTATTTAATTTTGTC
Organism: Buchnera aphidicola (Chaetogeoica yunlongensis); assembly: GCA_039829965.1. Taxonomy (NCBI): domain Bacteria; kingdom Pseudomonadati; phylum Pseudomonadota; class Gammaproteobacteria; order Enterobacterales; family Erwiniaceae; genus Buchnera; species Buchnera aphidicola. Next base: position 411,526 of record CP139909.1, on the reverse strand, counting down.
TTTTAAAGTAACAATTCTATTAAAGGTAAGATTATCGGTAAAATTATAATTTTTATTGATACAAAAATAACCCTCTCTTTCAAATTGATATGTAGTTGTAGATTTATTTTGTAATATATTTTTTTCTACAAATCCATTTTTTATGGTAAATGAATTTTTATTAATATAATTTAAAAAATTTTTTTTAGTATCTGGAGATTGAATTAGAAATAGTTTTTCATATAAAAAAAATTTTGATGGTAAAGCATTTTCTTTAGAAATCCAGTGGATAACTCCAGATATTTTTCTATTTTTTGGGTTTACTCCTAAAGTATTTTTATCATATGTACACAATATAGTATCAATATTGTTAAATTTATCTTTTTTAATTTTATATGCTTTAATAACATATGCATAACGTAAACGAATTTCTTTACCAACTGTTAATTTTTTTTTTAAATGTGATTCATGTTCATAAAAGTCATTTTTGTCAATATATAGTATATTGCTAAAAATAGATTTACGATATCCCATGTTAGTTTTTTTTGGATGATTGGGAATTTTTAATATTTCTTGATAATTATCAGATAAATTGCAAATTTTAATTTTAATGGGATTAATTATAGCCATATAACGAGGAACTTTTAAATCTAAATCAGAACGGATACATGATTCTAAAAATGACAATTGAATAGTATTTTCTTGTTTTGTAATTCCTATTTTTTCGCAAAAGGTTCTTATGGAGGAAGGTGTATATCCTCGATTTCTTAATCCGGAAATTGTAGGCATTCTTGGATCTTCCCAAGAATTGACAATTTTATTTTTTACTAACATGTTTAATTTTCTTTTAGATAATACAGTATATTCTAATTTTAATCTGGAAAATTCATATTGATAAGTATGATGGTCGATATCAATGTTGTTTAAAATCCATTCATATACTCTTCTATTATCTTGAAATTCTAATGTGCACAATGAGTGTGTTATATTTTCTAAAGCATCTGAAATACAATGTGAAAAATCGTAAGTGGGATATATGCACCATTTATTTTTTGTCTGATGATGTTGAAAGAATATTATTCGATATAGTACTGGATCTCTCATGACAATGAAATTAGATTTCATATCAATTTTAGCTCTTAAACATGCTTCACCTTCTTTAAAATAACCTTTTTTCATTTTTTGAAATAACAACAAATTTTCTTTAATAGTTTGATTTCTATAAGGACTTTCAATTCCTGGTGTAGTGAGTGTACCTCTAAAATTTTTTATATCTGTTTTAGTTAATTGATCAACATATGCTAAATTTTTTTTAATGAGTTGAATTGCATAGTTGTACATTGTTTCAAAATAAGATGAAGTATAATAGATATTATCCCACGTGTATTCTAGCCATTTTATATCTTTTTTAATACTGTTTATGTAATGAACATTTTCATTTTTAGGGTTAGTATCGTCAAATCTAAGATTGCATGTTCCTTTAAATTGTTTTGCTAAATTAAAATTTAAACATATAGATTTTGCATGTCCTAAATGTAAATATCCATTTGGTTCAGGTGGAAAACGTGTTTTTATATTAGAAATTTGTTTATTATTTTTTAAATCTTTTAAAATAACTTTTTGAATAAAATTAGTAGTTTTTTTTGCTTTATTTTTCATATTTTTGTTTTATAGTTTTATATTAAAAATATACGCATAAAATTTTTTAAAAAGAACGTATTATATTAAAGTATATATTTTATTTTATTTTTATGTTATAATTTTTTTCTTTAATTTTAAATAGATTTTTATAATAAAGCATTTAAATATTTTATTTATAAATTTTTTTGTTATAGCTACGTAGCTTAGTTGGTCAGAGCACAGCACTCATAACGCTGAGGTCACAGGTTCAATTCCTGTCGTAGCTAAATAAGTGTTATATATTTTATACTATAAATAAAATTATTATTATGCGGAAGTGGCGAAATTGGTAAACGCACCAGATTTAGGTTCTGGCGTCTTTTAGACATTGCGAGTTCGAGTCTCGCCTTCCGTATTTTATATTGTATTTTTAGTATGTTTATTTATAAATTTTAAAGATGGGATATAGCCAAGTGGTAAGGCACCGGTTTTTGATACCGGCATTCCCTGGTTCGAATCCAGGTATCCCAGTAAATATATTATTGTTTTTATAAAAATATGAGCGATATTATAAAAAAATTTTTTATGATATTCATTGTTTTAGTTGATATAAATTTGATAATTAATTTAATTATTGGTATTTTATATAAGAATGTTTTTTAGTTTTAAAAATTTTAATTAGAATCAAAATACTATTTTCATATTTATGCATAGTTTTTGTGAGATATTTTTTTAATTAAATTATTTAGTTATAGGTTCATCGTTTTATGAATATCGATAAATTAAAAAAATTAGTAGCAAAAGAAGCTATAAAATATATTAATCCTGGATCTATTATTGGAATTGGAACTGGAACGACGATTTCATATTTTATTGAAGCGTTAGGTGCTATGAAAAATCTAATTTCGGGAGCTGTATCTAGTTCTAGAGTGTCTACGTTATATTTAAAAAAAATAGGAATTCCTGTATATAATTTGTGTGAGATTAATTCTTTAATGTTATATATTGATAGCGCTGATGAAATAAACTCTGAATTGCAAATGATTAAAGGTAAAGGAGCTGCTTTAACCCAAGAAAAAATAATTGCAGCTACAGCTAAAACTTTTATATGTATAGTAGATGAGTCTAAAAAGGTAGATATATTAGGAAATGTTCCTCTTCCAGTTGAAATTATTCCTATGGCTAAATCTTATATTTATAAACAAATAATTCAAATAGGAGGTATACCTAAATTTAGAAATAATGTTATTACAGATAATGGCAACATTATTGTTGATATATTTAATTTAAAAATAAAAAATCCAGTATCTCTGGAGAACAAAATTAATTCTTTTCCTGGAGTAGTTAGTGTCGGTATATTCGCGAACAGAAAAGCAGATATTGTACTTATTAGCAAATATTCTGGAAACATACAAGTTATTAGTTAGTTAATTAAGTTTTTAATTTTAATGTTTAGTTTAAGTGTGTGATAAGTTTGTTTTTTTATTTTTTTAAAAATATATTTTTTATTGTGATTATTAAGTTGAGACTTATAAAAAAATTTTTTATTTTTATAAGTTATTTTTTATGTAAATAACAAATTACTATAATGTTAGAGTAATTACTTTAATACTAAAGTTGATATAAATTTTATAAAAATACATATGTTAAAATTTTATTTAATAATGTATGTAATTATGTTTTATTTATTTTAGTATTTTTTTGCATGGTTGATTTACATATGGATTGTGATTACCTTGTATTTTAAAAATTAGTTCATCTCTTTTGCATTCCCAAGTATTTACTTCAAATTTTTTATTCCATATTGAAAATAATTTTTTTTGTTTTTTAGATAATTTTAAATGATACATTTTACTCATATAAAAATAAATTCTAGCGATGGCTCCCTTTGATCTATCTGGTGGTTCAGCTAATCGATTTTTAAAATCTATTTTCATAGAGCATTCTCCGTATTGTTTTTTTAAAAATATATCTTGAAATTGACTGTACATAAAATTATTTCGATCTCCGTTTATTTCTCCGATAACGGGTTGTAGATTATGGAGATCTGTTTCTATTTTTTTGTAATTAGAATCATGTGTACAGTTTTTCCTTCCTCCATTTTTCCAGCAAGATCTTATGTGTCCGAATTGCCATGCTGGTACAACATGTTCCCATTCAATTCGAGTAGCTCGATTTTTATTTTTTCTAATTTTATATCCGCAGCTATTTAATTCTGGTATGCCTTTTTTACCTGTCCAAAATATTTTACAACCACAGTAAAAAGTACCTGGTGAGTTAGCGTGTATTTTTTGTGCTATTTTTTTGATTTGGAAAAAATTTTTTGGATAAAAATTTTTTTTTTTGATAAAGATGATGTACTAAATATTAAGATTACAAAAAAAAATATTAATTTAAATATCATAAAAATTTACTGTATTTATTATAGTTAAGAAAAAATTTTAAATTTTTGAATATAATTTTTTTAGAATTTTTTTAGTTGATAAAAATTTTTGATATTGAAAAGTATTATTACTTAGAATATTTTATATAAAAATTTTTGTTATTTTGTTTACTTAAAAATTAGTGTTATAGTATAAATTTAAGTATTGTTCGAAATTTAATTTATCTTCAGTTTCAATTATTTTTTGATTTATTTTTGATTGTAATACTTCATTTTTTAATTTTTTATTTGACATTTTCTTAAATGGTGTGCGATTGATTTTTTTTTTGTTTTTTGAAGAAAGAATCATGCCTGTTTCATGTATTCCAAAATTTATAAAGTGATTAAGAATTTTTTCAGAATAAGTTAATTCAGGATGGTCAAAGTAGTTTATTAATTGATTACATGCTTTTTGATAATTATTTGTTTTGGATTGATAATCTAAAATTTCAGCTATATAAAAAAAATCTTGAAATAAATTTTTTCCAATAGTTTCAATAGTTTTTTTACAATTGTAAGTATAAATATTTATTTTTTGTTGTGGCTTACGTCCCTTTAAAATTACAATATTCCAATTTTCTATTAGTGATTTGAGTTCATTTTGACATATTTTTGGTGATTCAATTAGTATACACCAAATTAAAAATAAGTCCAATAAAAGTATTTGATTTTTTTCTATACCTATGCATGAAAATGGATTTATATCTAACGTTCTTATTTCAATATATTGAATTCCCTTTTTTTTTAGAGTAACAGATAATTTTTCATTTTTTTTAAATTTTGGTTTTGGTCTAATATAGGTATAAAGCTCATTTTCTATTTGTAATAAATTAGTATTTATTTGTTTTAAATTACCTTCGTTATCATACATTCCTATATTTTCAAAATTTTTAGATGAAGTATGCATAAAATATTTTAATGTTGAAAGATATTCAGATAGGGAGTTAAAAGTTAGTGATAGCTTATTTATAGTAAGATTAGTGTGTCCTAAATTACTTAATCGTAAAGACGTAGACCATGGTAAATATAATATTTTTTTGTGTTTTTTTAAATTATAGATATTTTGTTTATTTTTTAAAAAAAAAGATTCTATTGCTGGTGAAGCACCAAATAAATAAGGTATAATCCATCCATATCTATGATAATTTCTAATTAAACATAAGTATCCTTTAGAAATCGAGTTTGATTTAGAGTTTTTTATGTTTTTTATTTTTATCCATAAGTTCCAAAAATTATTTGAAAATGAAAAATTATAATGAACTCCTGAAATTATATTCATTAGTGTTCCATAACGATTTTGTAATCCTTTTCTATATAATGTTTTTAATTTTCCAATATTAGATGTTCCATATTTAGCGAGCAGTATAGAATTTATAGATTTTATATATGGAGGTATACTTAATGGCCAAAAGTATTCTTTATTGAGATTATTTTGAACGAATTTGTGGATATCTTGTAAAAATTTTAGTGTATAATTTATATTTATATGAGTTGGAGTGATAAATTCCAGCAAAGATTCAGAAAAATCAGTAGTAATCCATTTATGTGTTAAAGATGAACCTAATGTATTATATGGATGATGTTTATTAATTATTTCTCCGTATTTAGTAGTTCTTAATGTTTCTCGTTCGATACCTCTGAATATTTTTTTTAGTATAGTTGGATTAGATTGTAACCAACTAATTTTTTTATAGATTGTAGGAATCAAATTAACCTCTATTTCAAGGATATAAAATAATTTTTTAAGTGTATAATATATCAATTTTTTTTTGATTCAAAAAAATATATTTAATTTATAACGTAGAATAAAAAACTTTAATGTAATTTTTATATATTATATTATTGTGCATCCGAAAGGATTTGAACCTTTCACCTCTCGGTTCGTAGCCGAGTGCTCTATCCTAATGAGCTACGGATGCTAAAAATTAGTATTTTGTTTTGGTGAGAGAGGGATTCGAACCCTCGATGCAATTTTTTTGCATACTCTCTTAGCAGGGGAGCGCCTTAAACCGCTCGGCCATCTCACCTATAAAAAAGTTGATGTTAAATTTGTATATTTTTTGATTTTAAATATATCATATTATTTAAATAGATGTATATATGTTTCTTAAAAATATTACTTTATTTTATGTTTTCAACTTAAAACATAAAACAGCATCTTGCATTGGTAATTGGCAAGATGCTTATGTTTATTATTGGTTTGTATTGTTTTTTGTTTTTTTTTCAGCTTGAATTCTTTGATAAATTTCTTCTCTATGTACTGATATTTCTTTTGGAGCATTTACACCAATTCTAACTTGATTTCCTTTTACTCCCAATACAGTAATAGATATATTGTCACCAATTATAAGTGTCTCACCAACTCGACGAGTTAGAATAAGCATTTTTTTTCCTTAAAATTTTAGAAGATTGTGCCTATCCGTTTGTTGGCATTATGCAATATACAAGACTAAACACAAACTAAATAAATAAAGTATTTTGATAAGATTAAATTATAAATTATATATTTTAAATATTTGTGAATAAATATTTTTTTTAAAAATTAACGTATGTTTACAAATATGTCTAATTTATAATTTAGAGTCAATCCATTTTTTTATTTTTTTTAATTCTTTTGGTAATAATGTTAAATTTTTAATTTTTCCCTCAGCGAGATTATGTTTACCGCCTCCTTCACCTCCTAATTTTTCAATAAATTTTTTTAGCATTTTTTTTGCAGAAAATTTATGTATTAAATCATGTGTTACTCCGATTATTATAATACCTTTATTTTCTAAAAAATTTATTATAACAATAATACTAGATTTAAATTTATTTTTTAATTGATCTATTATATTTCTTAGCGACAAGATATTTTCATCGTAAACACACTCTATAATAATATTTGTGTGTTTTTTTAAGATAGATTTTTTGCTTAATTTTGAAATTGTATTATTGATTTGTTTTTGAATTAAAGTATTAGTCTTTTTTTCTAGAATTTGATATTTATTTAATAATTTATTAATTTCTGTTTGAATATTAATTTTATTGGTATTTAATGTAATGCACAGTTTTTGTATAGTTTTTTCTTGTTTTTGAATTTCAAGTAATGCTTGTTCTCCTGTGACTGCTTCAATTCTTCTAATACCTGAAGATACATTATTTTCAGAAATAATTTTAAAAATACCAATATCTCCTGTATTTTTTGTATGTGTGCCACCACATAACTCTATTGAAAAATTATTTATGGAAACCATTCGTACTATTTTTTTATATTTTTCTTGAAATAACGCCATGATATTTTTGTTCTTTATTTTTTTTAAAATAGTACATTTTGTTTGAATTAAAATATTTTCTTGTATTTTTGAATTAATAATTGTTTCTATTTTATGAAGTTGACTTAAACTTATGGAATTGTCATGAGAAAAATCAAATCTTATAATTTTGTCTGAAATAAATGATCCTTTTTGAAATACATGTGTTCCTAATATTTTTCTAAGTGATGCGTGTAATAAGTGAGTAGCTGAATGATTATTTTGTATTTTTTTTCTCTTTAATATTTCAATTTCAGCATTTACAATATCATTTTTGTTAAGATATCCTGATGTTATTTTTCCTATATGACCTATTTTGTTTCCAAATATTTTAGTATCGTTTACTATGAACGTCCCTGTATCATTTTTAATGATTCCTGTATCTCCTATTTGTCCACCAGCTTCTCCATAAAAAGTAGTTTTTTCTAAAAATACTATTCCATGTTGATCTTTTTTAATGCAGATATCTATATTATCGTCAACAATAATTGAATTAATAATTGATGTAGTGTTATTAAGATTATAACCTATAAAAATAGTTTTTTTGTCTTTTTCTTGTAGTGTAAAATTATAAAATTTTTTAGTGTATAAGAAATTTTTGTTTAAACTATTTTTTTTATGTTTTTGTAGATATTTATTAAATTCTAGTAAATCTACGGAAATTTTATGTTCTTTACAGATATCTATGGTTAAATCTATAGGAAATCCACATGTATCGTATAAATTAAATGCTAATTTTCCACTTAATATTTTATTTGGTAGTTGAATAATTTTATTTTTTAAAATTTTTAATCCTTTATCTAGTGTAGTAATAAAATTTTTTTCTTCTAATTTAAGTATATTTTGAATTTTTGTTTGGTTTTGTTTTAGTTTTATTTCAGTTTTTCCCATAATTTTTATTAAAGTAGGAACTAATTTATATAAAAATAAATTTTTTATTCCTAAATTATGTCCATATCGTATTGCTCTTCTTATAATTCTTCTAAGAATGTATCCATGTTTTTCGTTTGATGGGATAATATTTTCTGATATAATGAAAGAAGATGATCGAATATGATCTGCTATTACGTATAAAGATGTATTATTGATTATATTTTTTGTACTTAAACTTAAGATTTTTTTAATAAGAGGTTGAAATAAATCGGTCTCATAATTTGATACAACGTTATTAACTACAGCTAAAATTCTTTCTAATCCCATTCCTGTATCTACAGAAGGTGTTTCTAATTTTATAAGTTGTTTGTTTTTAAGTTTGTTAAATTGTATAAAAACAATATTCCATATTTCTAAAAATCTAGGAGAGCTGTTTCCATGATATCCAGGTGGTGTTCCTAAAAAATTTTTTCCATAATCATAAAATATTTCTGTAGATGGTCCGCATGGACCTGTATCTCCCATTTGCCAAAAATTATCTGAGCAATATTTTTCTTTTTTGTCACCAATTTTAATAATTTTTGTATCGTCAATTTTAATTATATTTTTCCAAATGTTATAAGATTCTATGTCATTTTTATATACTGTAATCCATATTTTCTCTTTTGATAGATTTAATTGTTCATGTGATGTTAAGAATTCCCATGCATATGATATAGCTTCTATTTTAAAGTAATCTCTAAAACTAAAATTTCCTAGCATTTCAAAAAATGTATGATGTTTTGATGTGTAACCTACATTTTCGAAATCATTATGTTTGCCGCCTGTTCTTAAACATTTTTGTATAGTTGCAACTTTAGTATATTTAAAGTCATAATTTTTTTCTAAAAAGATATTTTTAAATTGATTCATACCAGCGTTAGTAAATAGTAATGATGAATCATTATTATTAACTAATTCACTACCTGAAATAATAGTGTGTTTTTTTTCATGAAAAAATTTTAAAAACATCTTTCTTATTTCTTTAGAAGTAAAATTCATATTTTTTCCTAATGTGAATATTAAAATTATTTTTAGATTTTATTTTTTTTTAAATTTTATAGTTTTATTTTTTATGAAAGTTTATAATACATTCATAACATGTATTAGTTTTATTAATATTAATAATCATGTTAAGACTAAATATAATAATGAAATAAACAAAAATCAGAGTAATAATGTTATTAGTTTATAAACATTTTATTGAATTTTAAATTTAATTTGGAAATTATATTGTGTCTAATAAAGTAACGTTAATGTTTTCAGTTTTTAAAATTCCTGTATTGGGTTGTCGATTAGATCTTTTTTTAAAGATTTTATTTTCTCAATATTCTCGAACTTTTTTAAAAAAAATAATATTAAATAATGAAGTTTTTATTAATGGAAATATCTGTTGTAATCCAGATAAAAAAATATCATATAAAGATTTGATAGTTATAAGTTTTACAATTTATAAAGAAAAATACTATTTAGCTGAAAAAATTTCTTTAAATATTGTTTATGAAGATAACGATATTTTGGTAATAGATAAACAAGATAATTTTATTGTTCATCCTGGCGCTGGAATAAAATCAGGAACTCTTTTAAATGCATTATTATATAAAGATAATGTATTTTTTAATGTTCCTCGTGCAGGAATTGTTCATAGATTGGATAAAAATACTACTGGATTAATGGTAATTGCTAAAACTGTTTTAGCTTATTACAATTTAATTAATCAAATAAAACTTAAAAAAGTAGTTAGAGAATATCAGGCTATAGTATATGGTAGAGTAATTTCTGGAGGAACGATTATTAAACCTATCATTAGAAATCCTTATAAAAGGATATCTATGATGGTAAATCAGTGTGGAAAAATTGCAATTACACATTATAGAGTTATTCAGCGTTACAGTTATCATACACATTTGAAAATAAAATTAGAAACAGGTAGGACACATCAAATTAGAGTGCATATGTTATATATTAATTTTCCGATAGTAGGTGATCAGTTATATGGTAATAAATATAAATTTTATAAAAATATCAAAGAAGAGTTTTTTCAAGAAATACGAGCTTTTTCTCGTCAAGCTTTGCATGCTAGTAAGTTATGTTTATATCATCCTGTTACTCAGTGTTTTATGGAATGGAATAGTGAATTACCCAAGGATATATTAAACTTAATTAAATTATTGAACTGTAATATGTAATATAATTTTTATTTAAAAATTAATATTTATTTCATTAACATAGTATAAATTATTTTTTATAAGATAGTTTTTTTTAAATTTTATGAATTCTTTTTGCAGCTGTTCTTAAAGCCCATATATAACCATCAATTCCTAATCCGCAAATTACTCCAGATGAAATGTCAGATAACCATGAATGTGATCTAAAGTATTCTCTTTGATAGATATTAGAAATATGAACTTCAATGAATGGTATATCTGTACTAGATAATGCATCTCTAAGCGAGATGCTGGTATGTGATAATGCACCTGCATTTATTATAATATAATTGATATTATCTTTAGAATTATGTATTTTTGTGATTAGTTTACTTTCTGAATTGGATTGAATATGATGTAAGTTTATGTTTAATTTTTTTGCTTCATTTGTTAATTTTTTTATTAATTCTTGTAATGTTTTGATTCCATAAATATTTGGTTCTCTAGTTCCTAATAAATTAAGATTAGGACCATTTATTAATAAAATATTCATTAACTGATTCATGTATAATCCTTGTTTTTTTATTTTTTCTAAATATATATTAATGTGTGAATTGCAGTATATATAATATATTTAATAAAAAATTTTTAAAATTTTAGTTAGGATGTTCATTATAACAATAATTATAGGTAATTTATACAATATTAAAAATTTTAATATTTTTACTTTGTATTATTTTTGACAATATCATTATATATAGTTGTAGATTTATGTTAATGAAATATATATTAGTGCGTTAATTTGAGTTTATAAATAGTTTTTATTTTAATCGTTTTTTAATTTTATCGTTTTATTTTAACAGTAGGTAAACAATGATTCTTGATAAAGTAACTGAAAGTTTGTTATTAAAAAATAATATTAATCATCAAAATATTTTTTCAGTTTTAAGTGATATTTCAAAAAAACAAATAGATTATTCAGATTTATATTTTCAATCAATAACTTGTGAATCGTGGATATTAGAGAATGATATTATTAAAGAAGGAACGTTTAATATAAACAAAGGAATTGGAGTTAGAGTTGTTTCTAATGCTAAAACTAGTTTTTCTTATTCTAATGAAATTTCATTAGACTCTTTAATTAAAAGTTCTAAGTTAATTTTAAATTCTATAGATAACAGTATTTTAAAAACAAATTTTCCTCCTTTGTTAAAAACACAAAATAAAAAGATATATACATCATGTAGTCCATTTAGTAGTATTAATACTACAGATAAGTTGGAAATATTACGTAGAATTAATGTTGTTGCTAAAAATTGTGATCATAGAGTAATGAGCGTAAATGCCGAACTCAGTGGTAGTTTTGATGAAATTTTAGTGGCCTCATCTGATGGTAATTTATCAGCAGATATCCGTCCTTTAATACGTTTATCAGTAAGTGTATTAGTGCAGGACAAAGGTAAATATGAAAGAGGCAGTAGTGGAGGTGGTAGTCGTTCTGGATATTCTTTTTTTTTAAAGAAACACGTTTCTGGAAAAATATTAGCAGAATATTATGCTATAGAAGCAGTTAGAATTGCATTGATTAATTTATCAGCAAAAGCAGCACCTTCAGGTACTTTTCCTGTAGTATTAGGACCAGGATGGCCTGGGATTTTATTACACGAAGCAGTAGGACATGGATTAGAAGGTGATTTTAATCGACAAGGAACTTCTATATTTTCAGATAAAATTGGTCAAAAAGTGGCATCTAAATTTTGTACTGTTGTCGATGATGGTACATTAAATAATAGAAGAGGATCTTTAACAATCGATGATGAAGGTGTTCCAGGGAAATATAACGTATTGATAGAAGAAGGTATTTTAAAAAAATATTTACAAGATAAGACTAATGCTCGTTTAATGTCTGTTGAACCAACTGGCAATGGAAGAAGGACATCATATGCTTATCTTCCTTTGCCACGTATGACAAATACATATTTACTTTCTGGAAAGTCAACTCCTCAAGATATTATTAATAGTGTTGATTACGGAATTTACGCATTAAATTTTAGTGGAGGACAGGTAGATATTACTTCTGGAAAATTTGTATTCTTCACATCTGAAGCTTATCTGATAAAGAAAGGAAAAATTAACAAGTCTATAAAAAATGCAATGTTGATTGGTTCTGGAATGAATGCTATGAAGAAAATTTCCATGGTAGGAAATGATTTAGAACTTGATGGAGGAATGGGTATTTGTGTTAAAAATGGTCAAAGTATTCCAGTTGGAGTCGGTCAACCGACTATAAAATTAGATTATTTAACAGTAGGAGGTACGCATTAACATTTTATTTTTAATTGATATGGTTGATAATTTATAAATATAATCTTTGATAAATATTTTATATTTCATGCAGTTATAAAATATAAAAACTGCATGAACAATTAATTATGTTTTATGTTGAATGATATGTAATTCATTTTAATTTAATATTTTTTTGTGTAAAAGTTCTTTTATTTTTGCTGATTTACCGATTCTATTACGCAAATAGTATAGTTTAGATTTTCTTACGTCACCAAATTTTTTTATAATTATTTTCTCAATAATAGGAGAATACTTTGGAAAGGTTCTTTCAATACCTTCTCCGTGTGATATTTTTCTTACACAAAAAGATGAGTTCACACCTCTATTTTTAATTGCTATAACAATTCCTTCAAATACTTGTATTCTTTTTTTTGTTCCTTCTATTACCCATATATTGACTGTAATTGTATCGCCTGATTTAAAATTTGGAAATATTTTTTTTATTTTTTTTTTGGAGCTTTGAAAATCATTCATTTTTTTTCCTGAATAAATTTATATTTTATACTTTATTTTTTTTGAAACTTTCTAGTAGTGTATTTTGTTCTTTTGTAAGAGTTAAATTATTTAATAAATCTGGTCTTTTAGTCCATGTTTTTTTTAAAGATTGCATTAATTTCCAATATTTAATTTTACTGTGATTTCCTGATAATAAAACATCAGGAACTTTCATTCCGAGAAATATTTTAGGTCTAGTATAATGGGGATAATCTAACAATCCGTTATAAAATGAATCTTCTTGAAATGTTTGTGAAGTTTTTAGTACACCTGGAAGTATTCGACATAATGAATCAATTAATATCATAGCTGGTAGTTCACCTCCACTTAGTACATAGTCTCCAATGGAGATTTCTTCATTAATTATTTTTTTTTTAATTAATCTTTCATCTATACCTTCATATCTTCCACATAGTAAAATTATGCATTGATTGTGAGATAACTGTATAATTTTTTTTTGATTTAATTTTTTTCCTTGTGGTGATAAATAAAATACTTTTGTAGAAGTGTTATTAGAATTTAATTTCGCTTGTTGAATAGCTAAAAATAGAGGTTCAGCAGTCATAATCATACCTAATCCTCCACCGTACGGATAATCATCAACATTTTTATATTTTGTTGTTGTAAATTTTCTTGGGTTAATAATATTTAATTTTATAATATTATTTTTAATTGCTTTTTTAGTAATACCATATTCTTTAATAGCATTAAACATGTCTGGAAAAATACTGATTATATTAATTAAAAATGGTAATTTTTTATTTAGTTTAGAATTATTCAAAAGTTTTTTTTCCAATTTACTATTATTTTTTTTTTGCAAATATTTACTTCTTTTATTATATTAGGATAAATAAATGGTATCAGTATATCATGTTGATTTAAATTATTTTCTTCAGTTGTTTTAATAACTAAAACATCGTGTGTTAGTGTAGTTATTAAATTAATTATTTTTCCTAATTGATTAAAATTATTTGTAAATACTGTGCAATTAATAATGTCTTTCCAGTAGTAGTTATTTTTTTTAAGTTTTGGAAGTTTACTTTCGTTAATGAAAATATTGCAATTAGTTAATGTTTTTGCCATACAACGAGTTGTAAAATTTTTAATTTTTACTATAAATGTTTTTTTTGCTGTTTTCCAATTTTCTGGTGATAATATTTTTATATTTTCTTTGTGTTGAATCATCCAGGGAATATAACTAAATATTTTTTCTTTTTGTTGTGTATAAGAAAAAACATGTATCCATCCTAATATTCCGTACGGAGCACCAAATTTAGCAATAATTAAATTGTTTTTATATAAATATGATTTTCTAGTTATCATCACACTAGTTATTATTTATTTGTAGTTGTATTATTGATGATTTTAAAGTATGTTTTTGTTAATTTTATTACTCTTGGTGACATGATAGCACCATTATTTTCCCAATATTTTAATCTTGAAGTGTTTATAGATATATTTTTTAATGTATCTAAATTAGGTGTAGGTTTAAAAAATCCCACTTGTTCAATAAATTTACCGTTTCTAGGACATCTACTATCGGTGATTATTATTTTATAAAATGGTTTTTTTTTTGATCCTAATCTTGCTAATCTAATTTTTACCATAAAATAATTTTCCTTTATGACATTAATTATTATTTTTAATATTACAAGTATATCTTAAATAGAACATGTTTTCTAATTAGATTTATATGTTAATGAATTTTATTTTTAGGTATAGAATTTATGTTGTTTAATATCTTAGTGATTCCGTTATTTTTAATAGTTCTAAAAATTTTTTTTATATGATAAAAT
The DNA here is from genome assembly GCA_039829965.1 of Buchnera aphidicola (Chaetogeoica yunlongensis). Lineage (NCBI taxonomy): Bacteria > Pseudomonadati > Pseudomonadota > Gammaproteobacteria > Enterobacterales > Erwiniaceae > Buchnera > Buchnera aphidicola. Next base: position 396,516 of record CP139909.1, on the reverse strand, counting down.
TGCTTTAACAATTGATTTATTTTTTGTATAGACATTCCAGATCCAGAAGAAATACGACGTTTTCTTGATCCTTTTATTAATTCAGGATGTATTCTTTCAACATGAGTCATAGAATTAATCATAATTTTCATTTTAAATATTATATCGTCATCTATATTATTTTGTATTTGAGAAAATATTGTTTGAGTTTTTGGTAATTTTCCTAATATTGAATGTATTCCTCCAATTTTTTTTATTTGATTGATTTGAAATAATACATCGTTAAAATTAAACGAAGTACTTTTTTTTATTTGTTTTTGAAATTTTGAAATATTTTTTTTATTGATTTTTTTTTCTATGTTTTCTATTAAAGACAACATATCACCCATTCCTAATATTCTTTTAGCAATTCTATCTGGATGAAACAGTTCTAATGCTTCTAATTTTTCTCCAGTTCCTATGAATTTAATGGGTTTTTTAGTTATAAATTTTATAGATAAAGTAATTCCAGCTCTAGTATCGCTATCTGTTTTAGTGATTATAAACCCTGAAATGGAAATGCATTCACTAAACTTATTTACAATGTTTATGATATCTTGTCCAATCATAGCATCTATGACAAAGAGTGTTTCAGTTGGATGGGTAATATTATATATTTCCAAAATTTCGTTCATCATTTTTTTGTCAACATGTAATCTTCCTGCAGTATCAATGATTAATATATCATATAAATTTTTTTGTGCATATTTTATGGATTTTTTAGTAATTTCTATTGGATTTTGTGTATTGTTTGATGGAAAAAAATCTATATTTATCTGTTTAGATAGGATTTCTAATTGTTTAATTGCGGCTGATCTATATATATCTGTAGAAGTAATTATGATTTTTTTTTTATATTTTTCCTTAATTAGTTTTCCTAGTTTTGCAGTAGTAGTAGTTTTTCCTGATCCTTGTAGTCCAATCATTAATATTACTATTGGAGGTTTAGCAGATAAATTTAAAGGATCATTTTTTTCTCCCAAGATTGATATTAATTCCTTTTTAACTATTTTTATTAATTCTTGACCTGGAGTAAAATTTTTGTTTATTTGATTTCCAAGAACTTTTTTTTGTATTGATTCTATAAACGTTTTTATTACAGGTAAAGCTACATCAGCTTCTAATAATGTTCTTCTTATGTCTCTTAATGTTTCTTTAATATTTTTTTCAGTTAATTTTCCTTTATTGGATATTTTATTTATAATTTGTAAAAACTTTTCTGTTAAATGATTAAACATAATTTTTTCCAAAATATTATTTTTTAGTTTTGTATTTATTAAAACACTAATTTTAAAATAAATTCATATTAGATTAGTAAATATATTTGAATTTAAAATAGATTTAAGTTTTTGTATATAGGATTATTTTAATAGCACATTATATATTTGCAAAATATTTTTTATTTTATAAAATAGTATATTTTTTAAAAAAATATTTTAATTTCATAAATAATTTTATTATTTTAAAACTTATTTTAAAAACTATATTTAATAGTAATAAAAAAATTATTTTTAAACGTTAAAGCTCTATTTTTCTATATTGGAATAAATAGAGCAAGTATGTTATTTGGTAATTATTTGTTAAGAAAAAATTTTTAATGGAAATACACCTAATATTTTTATATATTTGATTTTTTTATGAATGTTTTCTAATAAATTTTCTATACAAGCAGAATTTTTTAGTTTTTTTATTTCGATAAAAAATATTTTTTCTAGAGATGTTTGTGATATAACATAAAGTTTCAATTTATGTATAGCAAAATTGTGTTTTTTTAATATTATTTTTATTATTTTTGTAAATTCTGTCATTTTTTGTTCAATAAGTATTATTTTTATTAAAGAAGTATTTTTATTAATTTGATTCATGTTTTTTTTATTTAAAATAACAAATCTAGTAATGTTGTTGTTTTTATTACAGATATTTTTTGCCAATACTTCTAATTTATACAATGTTCCATAGTTTTTGTTTCCTAATGCAGCTTTAGTATCGTCATTATAGTATGATATTTTTTTTATAGCATCGGTGGTGCTAGTAGTATTTATTAATTTCCAGTTAGGAAAATAATTAATAAATTTGCTACATTGTTTAAGTGGTTGTATATGGCTATAGATTTCTTTTATATTAGGTATTTGAGTAGATTTTTTTGCTAATAAACAGTGATTAGTATTAATAAAAATATCTGCTACAATAAATAAAGAAGTGTTTTTTAAAGCACTATAAGCTTCTCGAATTAATCCTGAAGAGGTATTTTCGATTGGTAATACAGCATAATCGGATTGTTCGTTTTCTACTGAAATAATAATTTCAGAAAAATTTTGATATGATTTTTTAATAAAATATTCGAAATTATTATATGCATATTTTTTAGCTGCTAAATAGGAGTATGATCCAATATCTCCTAAAAATGATATTTTTGCTGATTTAAGTAGTGAATGATGTGAATTTTTTTCTATCCATGTAGTTTGAGTTAATACAGAGTCATTAATAATGATTTTGAATAAATTTATAATATATTTTTTATCAAGAGAATATTTTTTTCCAATAGTAATGAGTTTTTCTAATAAAGTTTGTTCTCTAATAATATCTCGTATTGGATAATTTTGTTGAATTTTTACATTAGCAACTTTTATGGATAAAATTTTTCGTTGTGATAGTAATTTTACTATGTTTTTGTCTAGATTGCTAATAGCATGTCTTAATTTTAATAAATGAGTTTTTAATTCCATATTTTACAGCCTTTTACATATTTTAGTATGTAGTGTAAATAATTCAATGTTTTTATGATTACTGTTGATAATATAAGTCGAATGTTAATTTAAAATGTTATTGAAAAGTGTATTTATTAATTTTGTAATATAAAATAATAATAGAATTATTTAAATTTCAATTTTAAGATAATTAATATTTTTTTAATATTATTTTAGTTTATTTTTATAAAATTTGTTGTGATAAACTATAATTTATATTTTAGATTTTAAATAGAATTTGTTGATTTTAAATATTTTATGATTATAGAATTAATTAATTTTTTAATATATTTTTAATTCAGTAATATTTTTGAATAATTTATAATTGAATTATTTATAAGTACAGAGTATTTATTTTATTGTAATTTGTGTTTTTTTAGTTTTTGGTAATTCATTTAGTTATATTTTATAATTATGGGAAATTTTTTATATGAAGAGTTTTTCTGCAAAGTCTAGTGATGTAGTGAGACAATGGTATTGTATTGATGCTACTGGAAAAATATTAGGAAGATTAGCGACTTTATTAGCGTCAAGATTACGTGGTAAACATAAAGTGCAATATACTCCTCATGTTGATGTAGGAGATTATTTGATTGTGATTAATGCTAAGAATATTCAAGTAACTGGAAAAAAGTATACTGATAAATTTTATTATCATCATACAGGATATATTGGAGGAATCAAAAAAACAACTTTTAAAGATATTTTACTTAAATATCCTGATAGACTAATAAAAATGGCGGTTAAAGGAATGTTACCAAGAGGGCCTTTAGGTCGTTTAATGTTAAAAAAATTAAAAGTATACGCACATGAAGATCATAATCATACTGCTCAAAACCCAAAAATTTTAAATATTTAATTAGGACATAAAAATGGATAAAGTATACAAATATGGCACTGGTCGGCGAAAAAGCTCTTCTGCTCGTGTATTTTTAAAATTGGGAAATGGTAAAATTAAAATTAATAATTGTGAATTAAATAAATATTTTAGTAGAAAAACTTCATATTTAGTCATTTTAAAACCCTTAGAACTTGTTAATATGTCTAATAAATTTGATTTATATATTACAGTCAAAGGAGGTGGAATTTCAGGTCAGGTTGGTGCTATTCGTCATGGTATTTCTAGAGCATTAGTTAACTATGATGCTTCGTTTCGTAATGAATTAAGAAAATTTGGATTTTTAACTCGAGATTCCAGACAGGTAGAACGAAAAAAAATAGGATTACGTAAAGCAAGAAAAAAACCTCAATTTTCAAAACGATGATTTATTTTTTGGTATTTAATAAAAATTTTAAAATACCCGGTAAAAACCGGGTTTGATATTAAAATAATAATTATTTGGATGTAGAAATATTATTTTTAATTAAGTTATTTTTAATAAAAATTTTATATTATATAAAATTACGATGATATTAGTTTTTGATAGTTTAAAAATTTATATATAGATTTCTTTATTTTATTTGTTCCAATTTTTTCTTTAGCTGACATTAAAAAGTAAGGTTCTTTTTTGTTTAGCTTTAAAAAAAATAGTTTTATTTTTTTTTCTATTTCAATTTTATTAAGTAAATCAATTTTATTGAATATTAACCATCTTGGTTTTTGTAATACTGTTTTATTATATTTTGTTAATTCATTGATGATAGTGTTTATATAAAATAGAACTGTTTCTTTATTTATTTGGGAAAGATCAATTATGTGTAATAATAAATGGCATCTTTCTAAATGTTTTAAAAATTTATATCCTAATCCTACTCCTTGCGACGAACCTTGAATTAGTCCAGGTAAATCAGCAATAATAAATTTTTTTGTGTGATCTATATTCACTGTTCCTAATACAGGAATTAATGTCGTAAAAGGATAATTTCCTATTTTAGTCCTTGCTGAAGAAATGCTTTTTACCAGTGTTGATTTTCCAGAATTTGGTAATCCTAAAGTTCCTACATGTGCTATAAGAATTAGTTCTAATTTTAAAGTTCTATTTTCTCCTTTTTTTCCTTTAGTATGTGTTATAGGTGTTCTATTTTTTGATGATTTAAATCTTGTGTTTCCTAATCCATGCCAACCTCCTTTTGCTACTAATATTAATTCTTGATTTTTAACCATGTCTTGTATAATTTCATTGGTGTTATTATCAATTATTTTTGTTCCAATGGGTACATGAATTATAATATCATTTCCTTTTTTACCAGATTTGTTTTTATTAGAACCCTTGTTTCCATTTTGTGCTCTAAAAATTTTTTTAAATCTAAAATCAATTAAGGTATTTAGATTCATTTCTGACTTTAACCATATATTTCCTCCATTTCCACCATCTCCACCATCAGGTCCGCCTTTAGGAATGTACTTTTCTCTTCTAAAACTAGTATTCCCGTCACCTCCATTACCTGCAATTACATGAATTATAGCTGTATCAAGAAATTTCATTGTATGTCTCTAGATATTTAAAAATTTAAGTTTATGATTTAAATTTTTAACAAAAATTTATTTACAAGGTAGATATATTTTTTAAATTAATATAAATTAATATTTAATTTTTAGAATTATTTGATATAATTTATTTTAAATATATATATAACGTAATAAAACAATTACATATTGGCATATATGTTTTTCATTATTTTATTTTTAGTACAATGGTACGTTATTCCGATATAATATTAACATACACCCTATTTTTCTTTCCTTTTTTTTTAAAGCTTACTCGTCCATTAGATTTAGCAAATAAAGTGTGATCTCTTGCACATCCAACGTTTTTTCCTGCATGAAATTTTGTACCTCTTTGTTTTACAATAATACTACCTGAAAATATTAATTCTCCTCCGAAATGTTTTACTCCGAGTCTTTTTGAATGTGAATCTCTTCCATTTCTACTTGACCCACCTGCTTTTTTATGTGCCATTTTTAGTTCCTTGTGTATTGTTTATTTTAATAATTAATACGTCGGTGAAATATTGACGATGTCCTTGTTTTTTTTTATAATGTTTTCTTCGATTGAATTTTATAATATTTATTTTTTTATGTCTTCCATGTTTGATAATGTTAGCTGTTATGAAATTATTAGATATATTAGGTTTGCCTATTATAACGTCAGTTCCATTACAATACATTAAAACTTGTTTGAAGTTTATTTTTGTTCCTACATCTTGATTTATTTTTTCTAATCTAATTATTTTCCCTTCTTTAGCTGCATGTTGTTTTCCACCACTACAAAATATTGCATACATTAATATGTGCCTCATAACAACTGTTTAAATATTTTTAAACTATTATTGATTAAATGTTTAATAAATGACATTTATTGGATATATAAAGTTTAGTCTTAACATATAAGACATTATTTATTATATGAATAAATTTTATATTTTATATAATTGTTGTTGTAAAAATTTAATTTTAGTATTTAATTTTTTATGTTAGCTCCAATTGATTTTAATTTTTCATAAAAGTTTTCATACCCTCTTTTAATATAATGTGTGTTATATATTTTAGAGTTTCCTTCTGCAATACATCCTGCTAATATCAAACTAGCACATGATCTCAAATCTGAAGCTAATACTTTAGCTGAATATAATTTTTTTACTCCATAGCACATTACTGAATTGTTTTTTATTATAGCTTTAGCTCCCATTTTTTTTAATTCTTTAATATATGCAAATCTATTTTCAAATATTGTTTCAGTAACTATACTATTTCCATGAGAAATTAAATTTAATAAAGTAAAAATAGATTGGATATCTGTAGGAAATCCTGGATAAGGTTTTGTTGTTATATTTACAGATCGTGGATGTATGTTTTTCATATTTAGACTAATCCAAGTTTGACCTGTTTTTATTTTAGCTCCTGTTTGATTTAATTTTTTAATAACATGTGTGAGTGTTTTAGGTTGAGTATTATGACAGATAATATGCCCGTTTGAAATAGCAGCAGCAATTAAAAAAGTACCTGTTTCAATTCTATCTGACATAATTTTATATGATCCTCCGTGTAATTTTTTTACACCATGAATCAATATATTTTTGTTTCCAGCTCCAATAATTTTTGCTCCTAATTTATTAAGAAAATTAGCTAAATCAATTATTTCAGGTTCACGCGCAGCATTTTTAATTACAGTTGTGCCTGTAGATATTGTGGCTGCACTCATAATTGTAATAGTAGCTCCTACACTAACAATAGATAATTTAATAGTATTTCCTACTAGCTTTTTTTTTACTGAACCTATAATATAATTTTTAGTAACAGTTATTTCAGCCCCTAACTGTTTTAATCCTAGTAAATGTAAGTTAATTTTTCTATTTCCTATATTGCAACCTCCAGGAAAAGATACTTTAGCTTCTCTAAATCTAGCTAATAGTACTCCTAATATCCAAATCGAAGCTCTTATTTTATTAGTTAAACTATAGGGTATTTTGCATATTTTAATTGTTTCTGAGTTTATATATATAATTTTATTTTTGATTTCAATTTTTGCTCCTAATTTAGTTAATATTTTTATTGCATATTTTGTATCTTTTAAAATTGGTATATTTTTTAGTTCTACTAATTCTGGTGTTAATAAAGATGTAAATAATATAGGCAAAGCTGCATTTTTGGAACCAGATATTTTTATTTCACCAAATAGGCTGGTTGGTCCAGATACTTGATATTGATTCATAATTTTTATTTATTTAATTATGTTGTTTATATTCTTGTAAAGAGTATGTTTTTATTGAAATAGCATGAAGAGTTTTATTTTGAATATATGGTGTTAATGGTTCATATATTATTTGTTGTCTTTTTAATTCTTTCATGTTATGAAATATGTCACTTACAATAAAGATATTTATATGATTGCTATTCCCGGTCACATGAATTATATGTGGAGATAATTTTTTTTTTAGTAAATTTTTAATTGTTTTTATAATCATTATAATTTATTTTGTTATGTAATAAATATGATATATAATATCAGAAGTTTTAATATGAATATATATTAAAATTTTAGATTTAATATGTTTGTATAATTATATAAAAAGTTTATTTTTTTGTTTTAAATAAAATAAATATTGAATAAAACTTAATATTTTTATTTTTTTATATTTTATTCTTGTAGTTAATAACAATTTTATATACAAATTAGTAAAATATTTTATAAAATATATTTATATCTAATATTTAAACTTGAGTTATAGTATAAAAAGATGTTAAGTATTTCGTGAGGGATTTCGTATGGATGATCAAATTCCAATGACATTATTGGGTGCTAAAAAACTTCGTAAAGAGCTTGAAATATTAAAAAATGTAAAAAGACCTAAAATTATAAAAGCAATTACTGAAGCTAGACAACATGGTGATTTAAAAGAAAATGCTGAATATCATGCTGCAAAAGAAGAACAGGGTTTTTGTGAAGGAAGGATTCAGGAATTAGAATTTAAGTTATCTAAAGCACAAGTTATTGATATCACAAAAATAAAAAATAACGGAAATATTATTTTTGGTGCTACGGTTACTGTACTAAATTTAGTTACTAATGAAAGATTTACATATCGTATTGTAGGAGATGATGAATCGGATTTAAAAAAAAAAATGATTTCTATAAATTCTCCTATGTCTAGAGGTTTAGTAGGTAAACGTGCTTCTGATATAGTTTTAGTAAAAACACCTTCCGGAAATGTTAAATATAAGATTTTAAAAATTGAATATAATTAAATTTTTATATTTTAAAAATCATATTTTTTTAATTAATTTATTATATTATTATTTTTTTTAGTGATAAGTAATTTTTGTTATGTCTAATAGACGTTCTTCTAGTTCTACTCATTGGTTAAATGAACATTTTAAAGATCCGTATGTAAAAAAAGTTCATAAATATAAAATTCGTTCTAGAGCTTGGTTTAAGTTACATGAGATACAATTATCTCATGGTATATTAAAATCTGGTATGACAGTCATTGATTTGGGTGCTTCACCAGGTAGCTGGTCAGAATATGCTATTAAAAAAGTAGGTAAATTTGGGCGTGTTATAGCTTATGATAAATTACCTATGTTATCTATTAAAAATGTTATTTTTTTTCAAAAAGATGTTCAAAAAAAATGTTTTTTTAATTCTTTATCAGTTGATTTAAATTATAAAAAAATTAATTTAGTGATGTCTGATATGGCTCCTAATATGACAGGCAATAGTTTTGTTGATTATTATCGAGCTATACTTCTTAGCAGATTAGCATTAGATATATCTATTAAAATTTTATTAAAAGATGGTAGTTTATTAGTAAAAGCTTTTTATGGGCGAGATTTTAACGAATTTTTACAGGAAATTCGTGTGTTTTTTTCAAACGTAAAGATATGTAAACCAAATTCTTCTCGAAATCGTTCAAGAGAAGTTTATATTTTAGCATCTGGTAAAAAAAATTAATTTACTTTAATGCTATTTTTTTTTAAATAAGTTGTAAATGTGAGGTTCGTCTCTTGAGTGATATGGCTAAAAATCTGATACTTTGGTTAGTAATTGCAGTTATATTAATGTCCATTTTTCAGAATTTTAATTCTAATAATATTAGCAGTCATAGAATTGATTATTCAACTTTTTTATCGGAAGTAAACCGTGAACAAGTTCGTGCAGTATATATTCACGGACGAGAAATTCAAATTACAAAAAAAGATAATTCTAAATATGTAACTTATATTCCAGTTCATGATCCAAAATTGTTAGATGACCTATTAGTAAAAAATGTAAAAATTTTTGGAGAAGTTCAAGAAGAACAAGGCTTACTTACTTCTATTTTTATTTCTTGGTTTCCTATGTTTTTATTGATTGGTATATGGGTTTTTTTTATGAGGCAGATGCAAATTGGTGGTGGAAAAGGAGCAATGTCTTTTGGAAGAAGTAAAGCTAAAATGTTATCTAAAGACGAAATAAAAATTACTTTTTCTGATGTCGCTGGATGTGATGAAGCAAAAGAAGAAGTTCAAGAATTGGTGGAATATCTCAGAGAACCGAGTAGATTTAAAAAATTAGGTGGTAAAATACCTAAAGGAATTTTAATGGTTGGTCCTCCTGGTACTGGAAAGACACTCTTAGCTAAAGCTATTGCTGGAGAAGCTCAAGTTCCTTTTTTTACGATTTCTGGATCAGATTTTGTTGAAATGTTTGTAGGTGTAGGTGCATCTAGAGTAAGAGATATGTTTGAACATGCTCGAAAAGTATCACCATGCATTATTTTTATAGATGAGATAGATGCTGTAGGACGTCAAAGAGGAGCTGGTTTAGGTGGTGGACATGATGAACGAGAACAAACGTTAAATCAAATGTTAGTAGAAATGGATGGTTTTGATAAAAATGAAGGAATTATTTTGATTGCAGCTACTAATCGTCCAGATGTTCTTGATCCAGCCTTGCTAAGGCCAGGTAGATTTGACAGACAAGTTTTTGTAGCATTACCAGATATTAGTGGTAGAGAAAAAATTATTAAAATTCACATGAAACTAGTACCTTTAGGTAAGGACGTTAATCCGAGAATTATAGCTAGAAGCACGCCAGGTTTTTCTGGTGCTGATTTAGCAAATTTAGTTAATGAAGCAGCATTATTAGCAGCTAGATATAATCGAAGAGTTGTGATGATGTCTGATTTTGAACGTTCTAAAGATAAGATTATTATGGGTTTAGAAAGAAGATCATTAGTTATGACAGAACGACAAAAGGAATCTACCGCTTATCATGAAGCTGGACATGTCATTGTTGGACGATTGGTGCCTGAACATGATCCAGCACATAAAGTCACTATTATTCCTCGTGGTCAAGCTTTAGGTGTAACATTTTTTTTACCTAAAAATGATGTGTTAAGCATTAATAAGAATAAGTTAGAAAGTCAAATATCAACATTATATGGTGGTCGTTTAGCGGAAGAAATAGTTTATGGTAGCAAAAATGTTTCTACTGGCGCTTATAATGATATTAAAGTTGCAACCACTTTAGCTAGAAACATGGTCACACAGTGGGGATTTTCTAAAAAACTTGGACCTTTATTATACGCGGAAGAAGAGGGAGAAATTTTTTTAGGGAAAACTGTAACAAAATCTAAAAATGTGTCTGATGAAACAGCTAGAATAATAGATGAAGAGGTAAAATTTTTAATAGAAAAAAATTATGATAGAGCAAAAAAAATTTTAGAAGATAATTTAGATATTTTACATTCTATGAAGGATGCATTGATGAAATATGAAACTATTAATGCAACTCAAATTGATAGTTTAATGTCTAGAAAACCTATTAATAATAATTTAGATAGTAATTCTACACTAAATCATTTAGATGATAAAAAATAGTTAATAACTAGTTTTTTAAAAATTTTATATATATTATAATTAATTATATTTTTAAAATTTTTTGTGTTTGTGTTAATTTTAAAATTAATTTTAAGAATTTTAATTATTTATTATTAAAATATTATTATTTATTTTTTAAAATTTATTTTGTATATATGTATCAAAAATAATATCTTTTTTTATGCTATCTCTTAATTATATATAAATAGGGGATAGCCTTAGATCAAGTTAATAGTCATAGTACGTCTTTAATATTTTAAGTATATGAATATTAAAATTATTTTTTTTATTTTTATATAGGTTTTTATAAGAGAAAAATGTTTTGATGAAAATAAAATATTTTGGTACTGATGGTATTCGTGGAATTGTAGGTAATTTTCCTATTACTCCTGATTTTTTTTTTAAATTAGGCGTGGTTATTGGACGATTATTATTTTCATGTAAATCAAAAAGTATAGTTATAGGAAGAGATACACGTGTTTCTGGTGATTTATTAGAATCAGCGTTGAGGTTTGGTTTGTTTTCATCAGATGTATCGATAATTTCTGTAGGAATAGTTCCTACTTCTGCTATTGCATATTTTGTAAAATTATTTAATCTTGAAGTAGGAATAATGATTTCAGCTTCACATAATCAATATCAAGACAATGGAATAAAAATTTTTATTAAAGGAGGTTTAAAATTACCTATTTTATTAGAACAACAAATAGAACAAGAATTAAAAAAATTAGTGATTAATAGAGTGATTTTAAAGTTAGGTTCTATAATTTATCGAGATAGTTGGAAATATAAATATGTAGATTTTTGTAAGTCAACTTTATCTAAGAATCTTAGTTTTAAAAATGTTACAATTGTTTTAGATTGTGCTAATGGATCCACATATTTAGTAGCTCCAAAAATTTTTAAAGATTTAGGTGCTGATGTAATTTCGATATTTAATTATCCAAATGGATATAATATTAATAATAAATGTGGTACTACAAATTTAAACAATTTGCGAAAACGTGTTATATCAGAGAAAGCGGATTTAGGAATTGCTTTTGATGGTGACGGTGACCGTGTTCTTTTTATTGATCATATTGGAAATATAGTAAATGGAGATCAAATATTATACATTTTAGCAAAGAATTACCAAAAGAATAAAAAATTAAAAGGAGGAGTTGTTTGTACGCAGTTTAGTAATAAAGGATTATTATTGGCGTTAAATAAACATATTTCATATGTTCAAGTGAGTGTAGGTGATCGTAATATACTAAATAAACTTCAAGAAAAAAATTGGATTTTAGGTGCTGAAAGTTCAGGTCATATTATTTTGTTAGATAAAATTTCAGTTGGCGATGGAATTATTGCTAGTTTACAAATTGTGAAGATTATTATTGAAGAAAAAACAACTCTAAAAAATTTGTGTAGTGATATACGATTATTACCTCAAATTATTGTAAATATTAAAAAATACAATGATATTAATTTTTTAAAGCATTTTAAAGTAAGATCATATTTATCTAAATATAGAAAGTTTTTAGGAAAACATAGTCGAATAATATTAAGATTATCAGGAACAGAAAAATGTGTTAGAATTATGATTGAAGGATATAGTTCAATTCAAGTAAATAATTTTTCTAAAGAATTAATTCGTCTTATAACTTCAATAGAAAAAGTTGACTGTTCTGTAGTAACGGTTTGTTAATATAAATTTTTATAACTATTATAAAATATTTTTACTTATATTATATAGAAAGTTTGAATTTTATTTTTTAAATGTTCATGATTAGTGATATAATTTATTAATAGTTTTATTTTTTATCCTAATTTTTAATTTTGAATTACTAAGATATTTAGGTTAGATTTATGTATAATTTTTTTGTAATTATGTTTGTTATAGTAGACATTTTTTTAGTGTTTTTAATTATGATACAAAATAGAACCAGTAATGAAACAAATTTTTCATGTCATTCAATGAGTAGTGAAAAATTTTCTGTATCATTTCATCATCAAAATAAACTAATTTATGCTACTTCTATACTATCTAGTTTATTTTTTTTAATTAGTTTAATAATATCTAATATTAATTATCATGAGAGTTATGAAAATAAAATACTACTACATGATCACAAAAAATTTTTTTCTGTAAAATAAAATTAGTGATAGTTTGATTATTTATTTAGCCGAGATGGTGAAATTGGTAAACACGCTATCTTGAGGGGGTAGTGCCTATTTTAGGTATGCGGGTTCAAGTCCCGCTCTCGGTAATTATAAATTTAATTAAAGCGGATTAAAATAAAAAATAATATGATGATTTATAACACTAAAAATCCCCGTATTTTGGGGATTTTTAGTGTTATAAATGAATAAAATACAAAATAAATAAATGTAAATTATCATAGTGTATTTATTAAATCTAATCACTTTAGCGATGTTTTTTTAAAAAAATTATACTTAAGTTAGGGTGAATAAAAAATAATGAATAAAGAAATTTTAGCTGTTGTAGAAGCAGTATCCAATGAAAAAGCATTACCTAGAGAGAAAATTTTTGAGGCGTTAGAGTGTGCGTTAGCAATAGCTACTAAAAAAAAATATGAGCAAGAAATTGAAGTAAGAGTTAAAATTGACAGAAAAAATGGAAATTTTAAAACATTTCGTCGATGGTTAGTAGTGAATCAAGTATGTCATCCTACTAAAGAGATTACATTAGCTGCTGCTAGATTAGATAATCTTGAAATAAACGTTAATGATTACATTGAGGATAAAATAATTTCTGTAACCTTTGATAGAATAACAACTCAAACTGCTAAGCAGGTTATTGTTCAAAAAGTTAGAGAAGCAGAAAGAGCAATGATAGTTGAACAATTTAGAAGTTATTTTGGAAAAATATTAACAGGAATAGTAAAAAAAATTAATAGAGAAAGCATTACTTTAGATCTTGGAAATAATGCAGAAGCATTAATTTTAAAAGAAGATATGTTACCTAGAGAAAATTTTAGAATAGGTGATAGAGTTAAAGGAGTATTATATGCTATTTATCCAGAATTTCGTGGTGCTCAATTGTTTGTAACTCGATCTAAACCTGAAATGTTAATTGAATTATTTAAGATAGAAGTTCCAGAAATAGGAGAAGAAATAATTGAGATTAAATCAGCTGCACGTGATCCAGGATCTCGTGCTAAAATAGCTGTAAAAAGTAATGATAAAAGAATTGATGCAGTTGGTGCTTGTGTAGGTATGAGAGGAGCTCGTGTTCAAGCTGTTTCTAGTGAATTATGTGGAGAAAGAATAGATATTGTTTTGTGGGATGATAATCCTGCTCAATTTATTATTAATTCTATGGCTCCAGCGGATGTTTCTTCTATAATTTTAGATGAAGATCATAATACTATAGACATAGCAGTGGAACCTAATAATTTAGCTCAAGCCATTGGAAGAAACGGACAAAATGTACGTTTAGCTTCTCAATTAAGTGGATGGGAAATAAATGTAATGACTGCAGGTGATTTGGAATTAAAACATCAAGAAGAAAAAGAAAAAGTACTAAATATTTTTACCAAATATTTAAAACTCAATAAGGATATTTCTAATATTTTAATTAATGAAGGTTTTATTTCTATAGAAGAATTAGCTTATATTCCATTTAGTGAATTTTTAAATATTCCTGGTATTACTAGTGAATTAGCTTATTTAATACAAAATAATGCAAGAGAAGCTTTATCTATTATTGAAATAGAAAACGAAAAAATGATAAATAATAAGCAACCTCATAGCGATTTATTGAATTTAAAGGGTATGAATCACAAAATAGCGTGTAAATTAGCAGAAAAAAATATTTTAAATTTAGAGGATTTAGCTGATCAAGGAGTTGATGATTTAATAGATATTGAAGGTTTAAATTCTAGTACCGCTGGAGTCTTAATTATGACTGCGCGTAATATATGTTGGTTCGGTAATAAAACTGATGCTTAGGAATAGATTTAATTATGGAAATAATAAATATGCAGAACTTTTCAAATGAAGTAAATATGACAGTAGAAAAATTAATACAAGAATTTTTAAAGATAGGAATTGTAAAAACCAAGTACGATACTGTTTCTATATTAGAAAAAAAATATTTGATAAAACATTTAAATGAAAATGAACTTTTAAAAGATAAAAACATTTTTGTGTTGAAAAGAAAAATTAGAAGTATTGTAAACGTTGCTAGTTTTGGAAAAAAAAGTAAGAATGTTTCTATTGAAGTTAGAAAAAACAAGAAATATTTTAAAACTGATAACAGTATAAAAGAATTATCATTAAAGAAAAATAACAATAATTGTGTGCAAGAAAAAATTTTTAGAGACAAAGATAATAATGTTCAAGAAAACATTTCAAATAATTTGTTAAATGATATTAAAAACAAGATTAATTATAATAACGTTATAGTTCAAAAAAAAACAGAATTGGATATAAGAAAACGAAAAATTAGTATTGTAAATCAAATAGATAAAAAAAATCATTCTAAATATTTAAATATGAAAAAGATATTAAAAAAAAATGTAAACATTAAAAATTCATTTCTAGACGCTAAAAAAGGAATTAAATCTAAGCCAAGTCATCGTATAAAATCTATAAATATAAATAATAATTTTAAAGATTCGAATTTAAATAATTCAAAAAACTCAAATAAAAACAATAGTATAGAAAATTATCGTTTTTTTAGAAATAAAGCAATTAAAAAAAATAATAAAAAAAATAATAGTTATTATGAAAAAATTAAAAATACAATACATTCTAAAATAGAGACGAATTCAAATAAAAATTATAAACAAAATCAAAATAATACTTTATTAAAACAAGTTTTTACTAAACCATTACATATAGTTAATAGAAATATAATTTTGAATGGTTCTATTTCTATATATGATTTAGCTAATAAAATGGCAAGAAAAAGTTCTGAAATAATCAAAATAATGATGAAATTAGGTTATATAGTAACTATTAATCAAGTTATTGAACAGGATATTGCTCAATTGGTAGCTGAAGAAATGGGGCATAAAGTTACAATATATTCTGAAAATTATTTAGAAGAGCAAATTATGAAGGATCGAGATTTTGGCAATGGAATTAAAAAATTTCGCCCCCCTGTAGTAACTATTATGGGACATGTCGATCATGGAAAAACATCGTTATTAGATAAAATCAGATCAACTAAAGTAGCTAGTTTAGAATTTGGAGGTATTACTCAAAGCATTGGTGCATATTACGTAAATGTTGATGATAAAATTATCACTTTTTTAGATACACCAGGTCATTCAGCATTTACTGCTATGAGAGCTAGAGGTGCTAAAATTACAGATATTGTAGTTTTAGTAATTGCAGCGGATGATGGAATAAAACCTCAAACTATAGAAGCAATACAACATGCTCAAGCAGCTTCAGTTCCAATATTAGTTGCTATTAATAAAATAGATAAAACTACTATAAATTTAGAAAAAATAAAAAATGAATTAACAAAATACAATATTATTCCAGAAGAGTGGGGTGGAGATAATATTTTTGTAAATGTTTCTGCAAAATCTGGTACAGGTATTAAAAATTTATTACATGCTATTTTAATGCAATCAGAAGTTTTAGAATTAAAATCGACATTTAGTGGAATGGCTTCAGGATTAGTAATTGAGTCTTATTTGGATAAAAATAGAGGTCCTACTGCAACAATACTAGTTAAAAAAGGAAATCTTTGCAAGGGAGATGTAGTGTTATGTGGATCTGAATATGGACGAATAAGAGCTATTAATGATGATTTAGGAAATGTAATTAATTCAGCAGGTCCTTCTGTTCCGGTTAAGATATTTGGATTATCTGGAATATTGATTTCTGGAGAAGAAATTTTTGTTGTTCGTGATGAAAAAAAGGCTAGATTGGTTGCTTTGTATCGTCTAAATAAATTTAGAGAAAAGAAAATATTTAAACAACAAATATCAAAATCATCAGATATTTTTAGTAATATAAAAAATAAAGATTTTTCAGAATTAAATATTATTATTAAGTCTGATTTTCAAGGATCTTTAGAAGCTATTTCAGATGCATTACTAAAGTTATCAACTAATGAAATTAATATAAAAATAGTAGGAAAAGGTGTTGGTGGTGTTACAGAAACTGATGTTTTATTAGCTGTCGCATCTGGGGCTTTTATTATAGGATTTAATGTTTGTGCTGATTCCAAAGCAATAAAAATCATTAAATCAGAAAATGTAAAGTTACGTTATTATTCAGTAATATATCATATTGTTGACGAAATAAAAAATTTTATGTGTGGAATGTTATCTCCAAAATACAAGCAAGAAGTCATTGGTTTAGCAAAAGTTAGGAATATTTTTAAATCTCCTAAATTAGGAGTAATTGTTGGATGTATGGTAATAGATGGTGTAGTGAAAAGAAATAGTTCAATTAGAATATTAAGAAAAAATTTAGTTGTGTATGAAGGAGAATTAATATCCTTACGTCGATTTAAAGAAGACATTTCAGAAGTTAAATGTGGTATGGAATGTGGAATTGGAATAAAAAATTATAATGATGTAATTATTGAAGATTTAATAGAAGTATTCAATGTAGTAAAAATTTAGTAATTAGTTATTAATAACATATAAAAATTATTAATTAATGGAGTATCATTTTTATGAAATATTGTACTCGTTCTTTAAAAGTATCTTGCGAAATAAAAAAAAAATTTCTTGGATTATTGATTACAAACTTAATGATCCTAGGTTATATAACATATTGATTTCTATTTTTGATGTTTGTATTTCTAAAGATTATAGTCATGCAAAGATATATGTTAGTTTTTTAAATAATAAAAAAAAATTATGTTATAAAACTTTATTACATGTACTTCAAAGTTCTTCTAAGTATATAAGATACTTACTAGCTAGACAGCTTCGTTTGAGAATTATTCCAAAATTACATTTTTTTCATGATAATTCGTATAATAACGGAGTAGAAATAACATTATTAATTAATGATATTTTAAATAAATGTAATAATAAATAATTTAAAAGGTAATATAGGTGCTTTTTACTAAATATAGGAATCTTAATGGAATTTTTTTAATTGATAAGCCATATGGTTTGTCTTCTAATAGTGTATTAAAAATAATCAAAAGAATTTTAAAGATAAATAAAATTGGCCATACGGGATCTTTAGATCCTTGTGCTACTGGAATGTTACCTATTTGTTGTGGTCGCGCTACTAAGTTATCTCAGTTTTTAATTAACTCTAATAAAAGATATCATGTCATTGCAAAACTTGGTCAACAAACTTCTACTTCAGATTCTGAAGGAGAAATTATTAAAGTTAAATCAATAAATTTTACTATTGATAAATTATTATATGTTTTAAGAAGATTTCATGGAACAATTCAACAAACACCTTCTATGTATTCTGCAATTAAATATAAAGGAAAAGAATTGTATAAATATGCGAGAAAAGGAATTGTAATATTAAGACAAAGTAGAAAAGTTTATATTTACCAATTAAAATTATTAGGTTATAAAAGTAAATTTTTAGAATTAGACATTATTTGTTCTAAAGGAACATATATTAGAACGTTAATAGAAGATTTAGGAGAAAAACTAGGTTGTTGCGCTCATGTTATTTCTTTACGTCGTTTACAAGTAGGAAATTATTCTTACTCTAAAATGATTAATTTATCGGAACTAAATACACTAGAAAAATATAATATAAATGGATTAAATAAAATTTTTATATCTATGGATGATTTTTCTTTATGTTTTCCAGAGGTTAATATCACTTCACAAATAAGTAAGTATTTAAAATATAGACAATCAGTAAATATTAAAAGTAGTATTAAAAATCAATTTGTTCGTATTACAGAAGGTTTAAGTAAAAAATTTATTGGTATTGGAAAAATTAATTATAATAATAATGAATTATTTCCTTTTTATTTAATCTTATAAAAGTTTATGTGATGTCATTTGCTAAAATATACACATTCATAGTAACATATCGATATTATAAAAAAAATATTGGTGTGAATAATTTATTTTATAGTATTAAAATATTAAAATTATGAGGATTAATATGCATTTAAGTAAAATTAAGAAAAATGAAATAATAGAACAATTTGGTAAAAATAAAAAAGATAGTGGTAAATCTGAAGTTCAAATAGCTTTATTAACACATAGAATTAACTATTTACAAAATCATTTTTCTATTCATAAAAAAGATCATTGTAGTCGTCGTGGTCTCTTAAAAATGGTGTCTAAACGTCGTAAATTATTGAATTATTTAAAAGGTATAAGTTTATTACGTTATTCTAATATTATTAGTAAATTGCAGTTACGTCGATAATTGATAATAATAAAATATTGATATAATTAATTTTTATATTTGAAATATATAGTTTTTTTAGAAATCTTATTTAAAATATTATTTTATAAAACATATAGTTATTTTCATAAATAATTTTAGATTATTAGAAATATTTTTAGTAATTTTTTAATTATTTTTTGGTATATTTTTGTTTTTGATAAAATTTTTACTGTGATTTTTTATTTTATGTGAACACAATGTTAATTCGATATGTTTATTAAGGATATTATTTTGCTAAACCCTATTGTACACAAATTTCAATATGGTCAACATACTGTTACATTAGAAACTGGTTTAATGGCACGGCAAGCTACAGCTGCAGTAATGACTACTATGGATGATACTTCAGTATTTGTAACTGTTGTTGGTCAAAAAAAATTACAATTAGAAAAAAATTTTTTTCCAATGACTGTAAATTATCAAGAAAGAACATATGCTGCAGGGCGTATTCCAGGTGGTTTTTTTCGTAGAGAAGGAAGGCCTAGTGAAAATGAAATATTAGTTGCTCGTTTAATAGATCGTCCTATTCGTCCATTATTTCCTGAAAGATTCTTTAATGAAATTCAAATTATTGCTACTGTAGTTTCATTAAATCCTTTAATAAATCCAGATATAGTAGCGATAATAGGTTCTTCTGCAGCACTGAGTATATCGGGAATACCTTTTTTAGGTCCAATTGGAGCAGCTAGAGTAGGTTACATTAATAATAAGTACGTTTTAAATCCTAATGTTAACGAAATTAAAACTAGTACTTTAGATTTAATTGTTTCTGGCACAATAAATTCTGTATTAATGGTTGAAGCAGAAGCTAATATGTTATCTGAAGAGCAAATTATTAAAGCAATTCATTATGGACACGAACAACAAAAAACGGTAATTAAAAATATTATAAAATTTTCTAACGAAGTCAATACACCTGCATGGGAAGATTATTTATGTCCTATTAATAAAGATTTAGAAAACATGATCTCTGATATTTCTAAAATAGAAATAGCAAAAGCTTATAATATTTTTGATAAAACTATACGTACTAATGTGTTAGATCAAGTAAAATCTAATGTAGTAAAAGCTATTATTAGTGAAAATTTAAACATTGATGAATCTGAAATTTTATTAATTTTTTCTAAAATTGAAAAAAAAATAGTTAGAGAAAAAATTTTAAAATATGGATTACGTATAGATGGTCGTAAGCAAGATACAATTAGATCTGTAGATATTCGAACAGGTATATTACCCAGAGCTCATGGATCAGCATTATTCACTCGTGGTGAAACACAATCTTTAGTGTCAGTTACGTTAGGAACATCTAGAGATGCTCAGAATTTAGATGAATTATTAGGTGATCGAACTGATAATTTTTTGTTTCATTATAATTTTCCTCCTTATGCTGTAGGAGAAATTGGAATAGTAGGAACACCTAAACGTCGAGAAATCGGTCATGGGAAATTAGCTAAAAGAAGTGTATTAGCAGTTATGCCTAGTTTAGATTTATTTCCTTATACAATACGTATTGTTTCAGAAATTACTGAATCTAATGGTTCTTCTTCTATGGCTTCGGTTTGTGGTGCTTCTTTAGCACTTATGGATGCTGGAGTTCCTATATCAACAGCTGTAGCAGGTGTGGCAATGGGATTAGTAAGGGAAGGAAATAAATTTATTATTTTGTCGGATATTTTAGGAGATGAAGATTACTTAGGAGATATGGACTTTAAAGTTTCTGGAGGAATAAATGGAATTACAGCATTACAAATGGACATAAAAATAGAAAGTATTACCAATGAAATTATTCAATTAACATTATATCAAGCCAAAAAGGCTAGAATGCATATTCTTAATATTATGAAACAATCTTTAAATTTTCCTAAAAAAGATATTTCTATTTTTGCACCTAGGATTCATACTATTAAAATTAACCCAGAAAAAATAAAAGATGTTATTGGTAAAGGTGGTTCAGTCATCAGAATGTTAACTGAAGAAACTGGTACTACAATTGAAATTGAAGATGATGGAACTGTAAAAATTTCAGCAATAATGCAAGATAAAGCTAAATATGCTATTCAGAGAATTAAGGAAATTACTGCAGAAATTGAAGTTGGACGTATTTACGATGGTAAAGTTACTAAAATAGTTGATTTTGGTGCATTTGTATCTATTGGGATTGGAAAAGAAGGGTTAGTTCATATTTCACAAATTGCTCATAAACGTGTTGAAAAAGTATCAGATTATCTTCATCTTCATCAAGAAATTTTTGTAAAAGTATTAGAAATAGATAGGCAAGGTCGTTTAAAATTAAGTATCAAGGGAGTAAAAGAAAATTTTTAGTAAATTCGTATAAATTTATTGTTAACACTTTTAGTAGGATGATAATTATTCATAAAGTATTAATAAGATATTTAATAAATTGTATATAAAAATAAGTATAAAATTTTTAATAAATAAATATGTAATATAATATTTATAAATTATTAATATTTTTTTTTAATTATTTATGTGAGAAATTTATTGACAACTATCTTGTTATGATAATTATCTATATAATGTTTTTATATCTAAAATATTTTATGGTTTTATTTAATAATATATATACTTTTTATAATTTTAAAAAATGTTAACCAAATAAAAATCGATATAATTTTTTCATTTTCTAATAGATTTACATAATTATATTTTTATAAATAATTTTTATGTGTTATTTAATAAATTATTAAATTTTTAAATAAGTTTTTATTTTTTTACAAAAAAATAATATTTTTATTGTCAGTAACAATTTTTAAACTAGTCAATTTAACTTTAAGGGGTAATACGTATTGCATGACGCATACTAATATAACATTTTTTGATCTTGGTTTAAATTCATCTCTTGTTAAAACATTGAATACAATAGGCTATACAACACCATCACCAATTCAGGTGACCTGCATTCCTTATCTTTTACGCGGTAATGATGTATTAGGAATGGCTCAAACAGGAAGTGGTAAAACTGCTGCATTTGCATTACCACTATTACATAATATTAAAATAAATATAAATCATCCTCAAATTTTGGTTTTAACACCTACTCGTGAATTAGCTGTGCAAGTTGCTAATGCTTTTGCTACTTTTTCGAAAAATTTAATAGGTATTCATATACTGGCAGTATATGGCGGTCAAAAATACGATTTACAATTAAGATCGTTACGTAGAGGTCCACATATCGTTGTTGGAACTCCAGGAAGGTTATTAGATCATTTAAAAAGGGGTACATTAAATTTATCTTATCTAACTAGTTTAGTATTAGATGAAGCTGATGAAATGTTAAGAATGGGATTTATTGAAGACGTAGAAACTATTATGTCAAAAGTCCCAAAAGTTCATCAAACAGCTTTATTTTCTGCTACTATGCCAGAAGTTATAAGACGTATTTCTAAAAGATTTATGAAAAATCCAAAAGAAGTTCGTATTCAATCTAGTATCACTACCAGACCAGATATTCAACAAAGTTATTGGGTAGTTTATGGAAAAAAGACTGATGCTTTAATACGTTTTTTAGAAGTTGAAGATTTTTCAGCTATAATTATTTTTGTGCGTACTAAAAATGCTACATTAGAAATATCAGACGTTTTAGAAAAAAATGGTTATAATAGTGCTGCATTAAACGGAGATATGAATCAAACATTAAGAGA
The DNA here is from genome assembly GCA_039829965.1 of Buchnera aphidicola (Chaetogeoica yunlongensis). Lineage (NCBI taxonomy): Bacteria > Pseudomonadati > Pseudomonadota > Gammaproteobacteria > Enterobacterales > Erwiniaceae > Buchnera > Buchnera aphidicola. The sequence continues at coordinate 373,429 of CP139909.1, read as the reverse complement.
ACAAACTTTAACTAAATTGAGAGATGGAAGATTAGATATTTTAATAGCTACTGATGTTGCAGCTAGAGGATTAGATGTAGATAGAATTAGTTTAGTAATTAATTATGATATTCCTATGGATTCTGAATCTTATGTACATAGAATTGGAAGAACTGGTAGAGCAGGAAGAAAAGGTAAAGCTCTTTTGTTTGTTGAAAATAGAGAAAGACGATTATTGCGTAATATTGAACGTGTAATGAAAATTTCAATTAAAGAAATTAGTTTGCCAAAATCAGAATTTTTAAGTAAGCGTCGTCTTGAAAAATTTTCTGAAAAAGTTAAAATTCAATTAGAAAGTAAAGATTTAAATGAATATCGAAAATTATTATTAAAACTAATACATCTTAATGATAAATTAGAAATGGAATTATTAGCAGCCGCATTATTAAAGATTGCACAGGGAGAAAGATCTCTGATTGTTAAGCCTGATGTAATAAAGGATTTTAAAAATATTAGGCGAAGAGAGACGTTAGGGTTTAGATATAGTGATAAAAGGAAATTTATGGAAAAAACATCAATTTATAATAAAAATAAAAATTTTGATTTATATCGTGTTGGTATAGGAAGAAGTGATGGAGTAGAAATACGTCATATTATTAATGCAATTTCTAATAAGGGCGATATTAATAATCGTAATATTGGTAACATTAGATTGTTTTCTAATTATTCTACTTTAGAATTAAAAAAAGGTTTGTCAGAAATTGTATGTAGAAAATTTACTCGTGTTAAAATTTTAAATAAATATACTCATATAAAATTATTATATAATAGAGAGTTAAAAGATACATCTAAATATAATATTCCAGAACAAAAAATATATAATAATCGACGATTACATACTAAACAAGTTAATAAAAAATTTACTTCAACTAATAGTAATTTCAAGAAAAGTGCTTTAGTATATGGATTTAAAAATCGTCAAAAAAATATATAGGTAATTTTTATTATTTCTAAGTGAAATTTATATTTTTTAAAATATTTAATTTGATATTTATTAGATAAAATTTATTACAATTAATGAATAAAAATAGTAAGGCAAAGAACCTTTCTTTGCCTTTGATATTAATTTTTTAACTTTTAGGGTGTTTAAAAGCAATTGCTTCAATTTCTATTTTTGCATATTGTGGAAGTTTAGATACTTCTACACATGATCTTGCTGGTAAATTATTACTATATTTAAAAAAAAAGTTTTTATATATGTCATTGACAATATTAATATCTTTTAAATTAATCATAAATATTGTAGTTTTAATAATATTACTTACATTTATATTAATTGATTCTAAAATAATATTAATATTTGTTAATATTTCTTGTGTTTGAGTAGAAATATTTTTTTTAGTATTGTCTCCTTGAGATATTTGTCCTGATAAAAAAATAAAATTTTGTATTTGTATGGCTGGAACATATGGACCTATGGGATTGGGTAATTTTTTTGTGCTAATTATTTTACTCATCATTCACTTCCGAAATATATTAAATTAAAATTTTAAGTAAAATTATTTAAATTTTATTATTACAAATATATTTTTAGTTTGATTTTTTCGCGTGTAAATATTTAACATACTTATATTTTTAATTGAAAAACTTTTTTATATTCATATCTTTTATAATATTATTTAAGCTTTATTAAAAATAATAGTTATATAAATTTTTATATTTTAGAAAAATTTTTTACAAGTGTAGCTATCATTAAAGCTTTAATTGTATGTAATCTATTTTCAGATTGTTCAAAAATAGTTTTAGATTGATCTTTAAAAATTTCATTTGTGATTTCTATTCCATTTTTTAGATTATATTTTTCTATTATTTTTTTTCCTAAAATGGTGTTTTTATCGTGAAAAGATGGTAAACAATGTAGTATTTTTGTTTTTTTATTTTTTGTTAAAGCTAATATTTTGGAATTTATTTGATATTTTTTTAATAATTGAATTTTTTTCTCCCATGAATTTTCATTTTCACCCATAGATATCCATACATCTGTATAAATAAAATCTACGTATTCTATCCCTTCTTTTATATTTTCGGTAAAAATTATATTACCAAAGTTTTTTTTTGATTTTTTTTTATATTTTAAAATTATAGATGATTTTGGCCATAAACATTTTGGTGAAATTAATCTTAAATTAATTCCCATTAACACTGCAGTTTCTAATAAAGTGTTTCCTATATTATTTTGAATGTCTCCTATGTAGGCACAACTTATCTCTGAAAATAATTTTTTAGGTAATATTTCGTGTATAGTAAGTAAATCCGCTAGTAATTGAGTGGGATGAAATTTTTCTGTAAGTCCATTCCAAACTGGAACATTTGAGTATTTTGCTAATATTTCTATATTTTTGTGATCATGTCCTCGATATTGAATTCCATCGTACATACGTCCAAGTACTTTAGCTGTGTCTTTTATAGATTCTTTATATCCTAAATGAGTAGTACCAGGTCCTAAATATGTAATATTTGCACCTTGATCAAAAGCAGCAACTTCAAAAGCACATCTAGTTCTAGTAGATTCTTTTTCAAAAATTAATACAATGTTTTTATTTTTTAAATTATGAGATTCTATTTTATTTTTTTTTTTTTGTTTAAGGATTTTAGAAAGATTTATAATAGTTATAATTTCTGAAGCATTAAAGTCTGATATTTTTAAAAAGTTTCTTCTATATAGTGTATTCATAAAGATTTTAATTAAATTTTTATAGTTAACTCTGAAATATAGTTATTAAGAATCAATATTTATATTATAAATGTTTTTATGTTATTTATTTTATATAAAAATATTTTTGATGTTATGCAAAATATAGTTAATTATCATGTTTGTGTGAAAAATTTATATTTAGATATTAAATAGTTAGTAATATAAAAATATGTTTTGTATGTTTAAATTATTTATTTTATGTATTTATATTATTGATTGTATTATGTATTATATTTAAAAGTTTTTAAACAAAAAATGATTTTACATTGTTTATATTAATTTCAAATATATTTTACATATTTAAGATAATTTTTTTAGTGTTTTAAAAAAATATTATTTTTAAATAATTTTTAGAGGAAAACAATGAAATATAATATTCAGACACTATTTTTAGAAAAACAACATAGTGATTGTTTTGTATTTGGAATTTTTGAAGATTTTAAATTATGTTTTTCAATTAAAAAAATTGATGAAGATTCTAATGGTTATATCAATCAATTAATAAAAAATAAGGATTTTTTTGGAAAATTTAACGAATCTTTATTTTTGTATTCTATTCCTAATGTATATAGTACTAAAATTATATTATTGGGGTGTGGACGAAGAAAAGATTTAAATGCTGATAGATATAAACAATTGTTTCAAACTAGTATTAAAATTATTAAGAATTTATCATTAAAAACTATAACTTATTTTCTCACTGAATTAAATATTGAAGGTATTGATATATATTGGAAAGTTAGATTTGCTATATCTGAAATTGAAGATAGTTTGTATTCTTTCAAAAATTTCAAAACAGATACAAACAAAAAAAAAATTACTAGTTTAATAGATAGTATTAATTTTAGTGTTTTTTCAGATAATGATATTGTTTTAGGAAATAATGCAATTAAATATGGATTAGCTATTTCTAAAGGTAAAAAAATTTCTAAAGATCTTTCTAATATGCCTCCTAATATTTGTAATCCTACTTATTTAGCTACTAAAGCAATAGAATTATCTCAAAATTATCCTAATTGTATAACTATAGATATAGTCAATTACCAAGATATGAAAAATTTAGGTATGAATGCGTATGTATCAGTAGGTATGGGATCTAATAATAAGTCTTTAATGTCTATTATTAAATATAAAGGTAGTACAGATAATAAGGTTAAGAATATTGTGTTAATAGGTAAGGGTGTTACATTTGATGCAGGAGGAATTTCGATTAAACCTTCTTCTAAATTAGATGAGATGAAATTTGATATGTCAGGTGCATCAATAGTTTTTGGTTTAATGTCTATAGTAGCTGAATTACAATTACCATTAAATTTAATAGGAGTATTAGCAGCGTCTGAAAATATGGTTGGTAGTAAATCTTTTCGTCCAGGTGATATATTAACAACTATGTCTGGCAAAACAGTAGAAATTTTAGATACAGATGCTGAAGGAAGATTGATATTATGTGATGTGTTAACCTATGTAGACAAATTCAATCCTGATATTGTGCTTGATATTGCTACTTTAACTGGTGCATGTGTTGTTGCATTAGGAACATATGTTACTGGTGTATTATCTAATAATAAAAATTTAGTGCAGGATTTACAACGGTCCAGTAATCAAACTGGAGATTTAATATGGGAAATGCCTTTATTTAAAGAGTATTATAAAGATTTAAATTCAAATATTGCTGATATGACTAATATTGGAAACAATTCAGCTGGAATGATTACTGCTGCTTGTTTTTTGTCTAATTTTGCTAAAAAATATATTTGGGCTCATTTAGATATTGCTGGTACTGCATGGATTTCGGGTAAAAATAAAGGTTCTACTGGTCGTCCAATTGATTTATTATCTCAGTTTTTAATAAATCAATCAAAAAATAATATTTTGTAAAACAGATATTATTTATCTGTTAACGTTTATATAATATAAATATCAAATTATATTTGTTAGGTTGCATATCATGAAAAAACATTTCAATCCTTTACAAATTGAAAATAAAATATATACCTTTTGGGAAAAAAATGGTTATTTTAAACCAGATGGAAAACTTGATAGGTCTAATTTTTGTATAGTTATTCCACCTCCTAACATTACTGGTAATTTGCATCTTGGTCATGCATTTCAACAAACTATTATGGATATCTTAATAAGATATAATCGTATGCAGGGAAAAAATACCTTTTGGCAAGTTGGAACTGATCATGCAGGTATTGCAACACAAATTTTAGTTGAAAAAAAAATGTTACATGAGGAAAAAAAAACTATTCGACAGTATAGTCGTGAAATTTTTTTAGAAAAGATTTGGGAATGGAAGAATAAATTTGGAAAAATGATTACTCATCAAATGCGCACATTAGGAATTTCAGTAGATTGGACACAAGAAAGATTTACTTTAGATGCTAAAATTTCATATTCTGTTAGAAAAGCATTTATAATTTTATATAAAGAAAATTTAATATATAAAAGAAAAAAATTAGTAAATTGGGATCCTATTTTAAAAACTGTAATTTCTGATTTAGAAGTAGAACATAGAAAATTAGTAGGGAAAATGTGGTACATAAAGTATTCTTTATTAGAAAATAATATAAAGAATGATAATAATAAGTTAAAAAATTATATCGTTGTTTCTACCACTCGTCCTGAAACATTATTTGGAGATACAGCAATAGCAGTTAATCCAGGTGATAATCGTTATAAAAAATATATTGGTAAAAAAGTTTTAGTACCCATTATTAATAGAATAGTTCCTGTTGTTGGTGATGAGTTTGTAGATCCTAAAAAAGGAACGGGATGTGTAAAAATAACGCCAGCGCATGATTTTGATGATTATAAAGTTGCTATTAGACATAAATTACCTATAATTAATATTTTAAAAGAAGATGGAACAATTTTAAATTTTATACAATCTTACGATATTTTTGGAAAACACTGTAGTGTGTATCATGAGCATATTCCTAAGAAATTCCATAATTTAGATCGTCTGGTTGCAAGAGATAAAATTGTAGAAACATTAATATCTTTACAATTATTAGAAAAAATTGAATCACATGATTTAGTTATTCCTTATGGAGAGAGAAGTGGATCTATTATTGAGCCATTTTTAACTGATCAATGGTATTTAAATGTTACTTTGTTATCTAAAACTGCAATTAAAGCTGTTAAGAATGGAGATATTGTATTCATACCTAAAAAATATGAAAAAATTTATTATTCTTGGATGAACAATATTCAAGATTGGTGTATTTCTAGACAATTAATATGGGGGCATCGTATTCCTATTTGGTATGATATTAAAAATAATATTTATGTTGGTCATGATGAAAATGATGTTCGAAAAAAATATTCTTTATCAAAAAATATTGTTTTGAATCAAGAAAATGATGTTTTAGATACATGGTTTTCTTCCAGTTTATGGGTATTATCTTCATTAGGTTGGCCTAATATAAACAATTTTTTTAATCGATTTTATCCTACAAATGTAATTGTTAGTGGTTTTGATATAATTTTTTTTTGGATTGCTCGAATGATTATGTTAAGCATGCATATGATACGAAATAAAACAGAACAAAATAAAGTTCCATTTAAAAAAGTTTATATTACTGGTTTAATTTGTGATGAAAATGGTCAAAAAATGTCTAAATCTAAGGGAAATGTAATTGATCCATTAGATATGATTTATGGAATATCTTTAGAAGAATTAATCCAAAAACGCACAAATAATATGATGATTTCAAGACATGTAAATATAATTAAAAAACAAACTAAAAGTTTATTTCCTAATGGAATTACTTCTTCAGGAACGGATGCATTAAGATTTACTTGTGCAGCATTGTCTTCACCTACAAGATATATAAAATGGAATATTAATCGTTTATATGGATATAGAAATTTTTGTAATAAATTATGGAATGCTAGTCGGTTTGTATTAATGAATATTAATAAAATAGAATTTATAGACATATATCCTATGAATCAAAATGTATTGTTATCTGACAAATGGATTATTGTTGAATTTAATGTTTTGGTAAAAAATTATAGATATGCTTTGGATAATTATAGATTTGATCTTGCTGCTAATATGTTATATGAATTTATATGGAATAAATTTTGTGATATTTATTTAGAATTATCTAAGCCATACATTGTTTCTGATTCCAATTTAGAATCAAAAAATACAAAATATACATTGGTTTTTGTTTTAGAGTCTATATTACGTTTAGCACATCCTATAATTCCTTTTATTACTGAAGAAATTTGGCAAAAACTGAAACATTTCTTAAAAAAAGGATGTAATACAACCATCATGTTACAAAGTTTTCCAGAACATAATGAGATGTTAGCCAGTGAAAATATTATAGAAGATATGGATTGGATTAAGAATTTATTTTTAGTAATAAAACAATTTAGAAAAAAATTAAAACTTCCGTTTAATACATTAATACCTATATTTTTTAAAAATGTTAATTGTAAAGTTAATAATTTAATAGAAAAATATCAAAGTTATATAAAAAAAATATCTTATTTAAAAACAATTACTATTATTGCTACTAATAATAATTTAAATGAGTTTCTTGAGTCACGTTTAATCTATGGTGCTGAAGTATTAATTCCTTATTCAGAAACATTTTCAAAAGAATTAATACTAAAAGATTTAGAAAAAGAAATTTTTAAAATTCAGCTAAAAATTAGTAGGTTATATGAAAGAGTACAAGATCAAAAATTTATTAATCAAGCGCCCAATTATATTATTGATAAATACAAAAAACAATTAACTCTTTATAAAGAAAAAGAATGTCAATTACTTCTTAAAAAAAAACATATATTAAAAGTTTAATTATAAATAAAAAATAATTAATATTTATTAATTTTTATATATTTTGATCAATATTCTATACTTAAGGTTTATTTATGCGTTTTTTACATAATACACATTCTAATATGGTTTTAAGAAATTCTATGATTTTTGATAAAAATTCACGTATTACGGTTTCATTTTATAAATATATTTTTATAAAAGAACCAAAAAAATTTCGTGATTCATTGTATAAATTTTTTTCAAAATTTAATGTTTTGGGGAGGGTGTATATTGCTAATGAAGGAATTAATGCTCAAGTGAGTATTTTAAAGAAATCGTATAAAAAATTTATTACTTTTATGAAAAATTTTTTTATTATTTTTAAAAATATAGATATTAATGAAGCATTAGATTATAGAAAATCATTTTGGGTATTGCGTATAAAAGTAAAAAAAAAGTTACTGTGTGATGACTTATCTGTAGATTTTTTTAATTCAAACATTGTAGGAAAATATTTATCTGCTGAAGAAGTGAATATTATGTTTGAAGATCGAGATTCTATATTTGTAGATATGAGAAATAATTATGAATATCAAATTGGTCATTTTGAAAATGCAATAAATTATCCAGTTAATACATTTAGAGAACAATTACATAATTTAGTTGATTTTTTAAAAAATTATCGAGATAAAAAAATTATTATGTATTGTACTGGAGGAATTAGATGTGAAAAGTCTACAGCATGGATAAAATACAATGGATTTAAATATGTTTATCATATTAAAGGAGGGATTATTAAATATGTAAACGATGCAAAAAAAAATAAATTACCAATTAAATTTAAAGGAAAGAATTTTGTTTTTGATGAAAGAATGAGTGAAAAAGTTTCTAATGATATTTTAGGCGTATGTAAACAATGTAGTTGTGTATGTGATGTGTATACAAATTGTTTTAATAATTTTTGTCATAATTTATTTATTCAATGTCGTTCATGTCGTAAAAAATTCCATAGTTGTTGTTCAATAAATTGTATAAATTATTTACGTAAAAAATATAAATATTCTTAATATTTTTTATTTATGGTTTGTTTTGTTAAGATTTTAGTGGAATATGTTTGAATTTGGTAATTAGTTTTAGTAATTTTTAATTTTGTTCATAAAATATTACAGTACTAGTTTATTTATATGTACATATTTATACATAGAGTATTATGTAAGGAATTTACAATGATTTATATTCATTTTGTGTTTAGTAATATATTTCTATTAAATTTATAATGTTTTTAAGTAAAATTAAAAAACTTTTTTTATAAATAAAAATTTTTTATATATTATAATTTCATTTAAAAAAAACAATGTCTAAAATTTTTATATAGTTTTATAATATAAAATATTTAATGAATTTAACATTGTTAAATTAATTTTTTAAACAAAATTACAACAGTTATGTACATATTTAGGTGTAATATTATTACATATATTATTAATACAATGAATTTAAATGAATATTTGATATGGTTAAAAGGTAATTAAATGACTATAGTCTCAATTTCGGATGTATTTTTAGATAAAATAAAATTAAATAGTTCTATTTGTATTCAAGGATGGATAAAAAACAAACGAACATCTAAAATGGGTTTATCTTTCATTGATCTTTATGATGGATCATGCGTGTATTGTATTCAAGTTTTAGCACAAAACAAGTTACAAAACTATGCTAATGAAATTTTAAAACTAACTTCTGGTTGTTCGATAATAGTTTTTGGAAAATTAATAAAATCGATTGGTAATAATCAAAAATATGATGTTAAAGCTAATGATATAAAAGTACTTGGTTTAATAGATAATCCAGGATCATATCCTATTTCATCTAAAAAACATACAATGAAACATTTAAGAAATTTTTCTCATTTAAGAGCTAGAACTAATTTTTTTGGTGCAGTTTCTAGAGTTAGAAATTGTTTATTTCATGCTTTTCATAATTTTCTTTATAAGAATGGATATTATTGGGTTTCTACACCTATTATAACAGGATTAAATTCTGAAGGAGCTGGAGATATGTTTAGAGTTTCTACATTAGATTTTAAAAAAATCCCTATAAATAAAAATGGAGACGTTGATTTTAGAAAAGATTTTTTTAATAAAGAAAGTTTTTTAAGTGTATCAGGGCAACTAACTTTAGAAACGTATGCATGCGCGTTATCTAAAGTTTATGCTTTTGGACCTATATTTAGAGCTGAAAATTCTAATACTAGTAGACATTTATCTGAATTTTGGATGTTAGAAGTAGAAACTGCTTTTTCAAGATTATACGATATAATTAATTTTTGTGAAAATATGTTGAAGTATGTTGTGAACATTATATTAGAAAAATGTTCTAATGATATTAAATTTTTTCAAGATACTGTTGATAAAAATATTTTCAAGCGTTTATATGACTTTTCTAAAAAAAAATTTTTTCAAATAGAATACAAAGAAGCAATAAAAATATTAAATAATTCCAATCGTTTTTCTACTCAGAATTTGTTTTTTGGTTCTGAATTGTCATCTGATCATGAAAGATTTTTAGTAGAAGAATATTTTAAATTTCCTGTAATAATAATCAATTATCCTAAATCTTTGAAAGCTTTTTATATGAGATTGAATGATGATGGTGAAACAGTATCAGCTATGGATATATTAGTTCCTGGTATTGGAGAAGTCGTAGGAGGTTCTGAAAGAGAAGAACGTTTAAGTATATTAGATTCTAGATTTTATGAATTAAAACTTAATAAAAATGATTATGGGTGGTATCGAGATCTTAGAAAATATGGAACAGTTCCACATTCTGGATTTGGTATAGGTTTTGAACGAATTTTTTCTTACTTTTTAGGTATTAAAAATATTAAAGATGTATGCCCTTTTCCTAGAACAATACATAAATCTGATTTTTAAAATTTGTCAGATTATTGTTTTGTAATTTTGAAAATTTAAATTTTATTAAGTTTTTTCCCACCTAGTAAATGAATGTGTAAATGTTTTATTTCTTGCCCTCCGTGATTATTACAATTTATAATTAAACGATATCCATTATTAGAAATTTTTAATTGTTTAGAAATTTTTACAGCAATATATATCATTTCCCCTAAAATTTTTTTATTTGTTTTATTTATCTCATTTAAAGATTTAATTGATACGTTAGGAACAATTAAAATATGTATTGGAGCTACTGGATTAATGTCGTGAAATGCAGTTATTTCTTGATCTTGATAAATTATATTTGCAGGAATAGTACGTTTAATTATTTTTTCAAATATATTTTTACACATACTTTTTTATATGACTATTTAGGTTAGTAAAGATAAAGTTTTTCATTTTAAAAATAATTTTGAAAGCTATTTTTATTTTTTTATATTTATTTAAAAAGAACAAATTTTTTCTATTTCTTGTTTTATTATTTCTGATTTTGTTCCAAATACAATTTGAATACCATTACCAGAAATTATTGTACCAGAAGCTCCAAGATTTTTAAACATATTTTTATTAATTTTAGATATTTCAAACACGGTAATACGTAAACGTGTAATACATGAATCTAAATTTTCAATATTTTTTTTTCCACCTAACCCCGATAGTATTAATAAAGCTATTTCTTGTATTGTTTTGTTAGTTTTTGTTATTTTTAAAGTATTGTCTCTTCCAGGTGTTTTTAAATTTAATATTTTTATCATTAGGTAGAAAATAATAAAATATATTGCGCCATACAGACAACCAATTATTGGAAACAACCAAAAGTTATTACTTTTTCCGCTTAAAACTATAAAATCTATTAATCCATGTGAAAAACTTGTACCAGATCTCATATCTAATAGAATGCAGATAGGAAAAGCTAATCCAGCTAAGATTGAATGAATTACATATAATATTGGAGCTGTTAACAGAAAAGAAAACTCAATAGGTTCTGTAATTCCAGTAAAGATAGCAGTTAGAGCTCCAGAAATCATAATTCCTCCTATATTAGATTTGTGTTTTTTATTAGCACATTTCCAAATAGCTAATGCAGCACCAGGTAAACCGTACATTTTGAATATAAATCCACCAGATAGTTTTCCTGCAGTAGAATCTCCAGCCATATATCTAGCAATATCCCCATGAAAAATTTGTCCAAATCCATTGTTATATTCTCCTATTTGCATTTGAAAAGGAACGTTCCATATATGATGTAATCCAAATGGCACTAATGCACGTTCAACAGTTCCATAAATACAAAATGCTAAATTAGGATTTTGATATGCAGCCCATTCGGAAAAAACTTTAATTATATAACCCAATGGAGGCCATATAATTGATAAAATAAAACCAAACAATATTGCAGTAAATCCTGAAATAATTGGTATAAATCTTTTCCCGGTAAAAAATCCTAAATAATCTGGTAGTTGTATACGATAAAATTTATTAAACATGTAAGCAGAAATTGATCCAGATATTATTCCTCCTAATATTCCTGTATCTAATAAATATTTTTGATTAATATTTATTTCTAATATGTTTAAAATAATAGGTAAAGTTATTGATAACGTTTTCATCATCATTCCATGTGATATTACTGCAGCTAATGCTGCAACTCCATCATTTTTAGTAAAACCTAATGCTATTCCAATAGAAAAAATTAAAGGCATATTAGAAAAAACTGAACCTCCAGCTTCAGCTAATATTTTTGAGAAAGTATGAGGAACAATAGTGAAGTTAGCTGAACCTATACCAAATAAAATTCCAGCAACTGGGAGAACAGATACCGGTAACATGAGTGATTTACCTATTTTTTGTAAACATGAAAATGTATTTTTAAACATTTTTTTATATTTCCTATAATTTAATTTTTATATGTATTTTTTTTAAAGATTTTTTTTAAATTTTATTTTAAATACATTTATGATAATACATAAACATGTAATCATATAATCTAACAATTTTTTTTATAAATATTAAGATAATTATTTTAAAGTGAATTTAGCGAATAGTTAAATAATTTTAAAAAATTTTTTGTAGTTTGTTGTGAAAAATTATCAGGATCTATTTTTTTTAGTTTGGAAATAAACGATGTAGTTTTATAAAGATATGCTGGTTGGTTTTCTTTTCCTCTATATGGGACTGGAGATAAATAAGGAGAGTCGGTTTCAATTAGCATGTTTTCTATCGGTACAAATTTAGCTGTTTCTCTTACAATATTAGCGTTTTTAAAAGTAACTATTCCAGAAAAAGAGATGTAAAATCCCATATCTAATAATATTTTTGCAAAATGAATATTTTCGGTAAATGAATGAAAAATAACTTTATTGCTTGTTGTGTTTTCTTCTTTTAAAATATTTATCGTATCATTTATTGCTTTTCTGGTATGAACTAATAAAGGTTTATTTAATTTTTTAGCAATTCTTATATGTTTTCTAAATAATATTTGTTGAGATTTTTTATCATGTGTAGAAATATAATCTAAACCAGTTTCTCCTATTGCATGAACTTTGTTGCTTGTAGCATATTGTTTTAATTTTGATATATCATTTTTGTTTTTTGGTATGTTACAGGGATGAATCCCACAAGATAAAAGTATTTTGTTATTATTTTTTATGAAATGTAATAAATCACAAAAATTTTTTATAGATGTAGATACTGTAAGTATTAATTTAATACCTTTACTTTCTGATTTTTTTATTACATCATTTAAGTCTGAATGTATACTAGTATAGTTTAGAAGGTCTAAATGACAGTGAGAATCTACGAGAAACATTTTTTTTCCAAAATAAAATTTAGTTAAGTAATAAAAATTTTTAAAATTTCTTCCCAAGATAATATTTTTTTAATAAGTAATAATTCTAAGTTAATATTTGGGATATTCTTAATTGTTTTTAAACAATTTATCCATAATTGATAACTTTGACTTAATAGTTTGATTGAAAATTTTAATGATAAAATTTTTATAATATTTATTTGATCAATATTAATTATAGTTTGATTAATATTATATTTCCATTTTATTGCATCTAAAATAATACTACATATCCAAAAAATTTTTTTTTCTAAATTTTTAGTTTTTATTATTATGTCAATTATATGTAATAAATTTTTTTTTTGAATGGAATGCAAAAAATATTTAAAAAACAGTTTTCTTTCTTGAGGACAGGATGAAGTAATATATTTTTCTGCTAGCAGTGGAGCTTCATGGTTGGTTTTTAATGCAGTAATATATTCAGTTTTGTTTAAATTTGGATATTTTTTTTTTAACCATTGTATACTTTTTTGAATTTTTGGAGTAGATATATTATAAATGATACACCTGCTTTTTAATGTAGAAATAAATTTATGTGGAATATAGTTTATAAATAAAAAATATGTGTTTTTTGGTGGTTCTTCAACTATTTTTAATAAAGCATTAATAGCCGATTCTGTTAAATCATTAATATTTGAAATGTATATAATTTTGTTTTCTCCTTGATGAGCACTTTTGAAAATAATATTAGATATGTACCTAATAGTATTGATACTTATTTTTTTTGAAAGGTCTTTAGAAAAATGTTGTAGTAATTTTAAGTCGTGCCAATCAGGATGATTATTGGTATGCATAAGTCGACAACTTTTACATATTCCACATGAATACATGGTTTTATTTTTACATAATATCCATAATCCAATGTTTTTTAGTAAACAAACACTTCCAAGTCCTGTTTGTGATTCTATGATAATAGCATGATGGTTTTTATTTATATAATGTGGATAAATTATTTTTTCGTAATCATTTTTTAACCAAGGGTATAAATTCATTTCTTTGATTTAACCATGAATGAAATTTAGATTTAAAGGATGTGTGAACTGTTTTTTTATCATAGTTAGCATTTATCTTAATTATTTTTGGATAAGTCTTAATTAATTTTAAATAATTATTTCTAACGTTATGAAAAAACTTTATGTTTTTTTTTTCTATTCTATCAATATTTATTCTATTTTTTATTCTATTTAGTCCAATTTCTGGAATTACATCTAAATAAAAAGTTATATTTGGATAAAAGTTTTTTAAAAATAAAGAATTTAATGAACTAATAACATTTATATTTGTATTTTTTTTTACAGATTGATATGCAAATGATGATAAAATATGTCTATCTCCAATTACCCAAATTCCTTTTTTTAATTTAGGTTTAACTATATTATTGATTAGTTGCATTCTAGCAGCATAAAATAGTAATAATTCTGTTTCATTACTTATTTTTTCATTTATATTATTTTCAAACTTTAATAAGTGACGAATTTTTTCTGATAAAGGTGTACTTCCAGGTTCTCTGACATATATAGTATTAGTTATATTATGTTGATATAATATTTTTTTTATTATTTTTTTACATATAGTAGTTTTTCCAGATCCTTCGATTCCTTCAACAACTATAAATTTACCTTCTGACATATTATTTACACCGAAAGAAATTTTATTGTAATATTTTTAATATATTATGTTTTATCATCAGTTATTAATTTTATATTAATTTTTTAGAAACTCTATATAAAAATTGTAATATTTTTTGTTTAAATTCAAGTAATTATTTATATAGATGTTTTAATATTAATTATTTATGTATATAAACGTATAGTGATATAGATTACAAAAAATTTTTTTTTATTTTTCTATAGTGTGTTTTTTTATTAATTCTAATAGTGATTGTATTGAAGTAATTTTTTCAATTTCTTCATCTGAAATTTCTATATCAAATTCTTCTTCAAAAGACATGATTAGTTCGATTATATCTAATGAATCTGCACCTAGATCTTTTACAATGAGTGATGTATCAGTGATTTCTTGTTCTGTGATATTTAGTTGTTGCATAATAATTTGTTGTACTTTTTTTTTTATGTTTTTCATATAATTATTTTTTTAATAAGACATGTGAAGTAATGTTATTAGAATTTAAATTTATAATGATAATTTGTATGTGAATTAACTTTATTTATGGATAAAGATATAAATATGTAAATTTTATGGCATATAAATTCCTCCATTAACGTGTATTACTTGTCCTGTAATATAATTTGCATAGTCAGAGGTTAAGAATAAGATTGTTTTAGAAATTTCTTTTGTTTTACCAAATCTTTTCATAGGTATTTTTAAGAGAAAATTTTTTATTTTTCTTTTGTTTAAATTACTAGTCATATCCGTTTTAATTAATCCTGGTGCTACCATATTAACAGTAATACCGTGAGAAGCTAATTCTAATGCTAATGATTTATGAAAGCCTACTAATCCAAGTTTCGATGCAGTATAATTAGTTTGTCCCAAACTTCCAATATGTGCAAGAGCAGAACCTATGGTTATGATTTTTCCTTGTTTTTTTTTTATCATAGGTTTAATAACAGATTTTGACATGTAAAATATTGAATTTAAATTCACATTTAATACTTTTTCCCATTCATTTGTGGTCATATTTATTAATAATTTATCTTGTATAACACCTGCATTATTGATTAAAATATCAATAAATCCATATTTTTCATAAATAAAATTAATAGCTTTATAAATATTATTAGGATTAGTAATATCTAATTTTATTCCTATGCCATCTTTATTTTTTAGGTATTTATTTATATTATCGCAACCTAATTGAGAAGTTGATGTTCCTATCACAATGAATTTTTTTTTATTTGAGAACTCTTGTGTAATATATTTTCCTAATCCCTTGTTAGCACCGGTGATAACGACTATTTTTTTTTTAATATTCATATTATATATTTTTATAAAATAATTTTAGTGTGTTTATAAAATTTATATTATTATTTAAAGACATTGATAATTTATTTGTGTTTTTTTTGTTAAGATTAGTTAATACATTTTCTGAACTAACTTCAATAAACAATGTGATATTATTTTGTACATTTTTAATTATAGTATGCCAATTTACAGTACGATATAATTGTTTTTTTAATGAGCATCGAATAGATGTTTCAGAGTTTTGAAGTTTTAGACTAGTGCTACTTATTACTGAATATTTTGGTTTTTTGAATCTAACAGTATCTAATATTTTTGAAAATTTTTGTGAAGCTTTTTTTATAAGTGAACAATGATAAGGAAAATCAATAGGAAGATTGATAATTTTTTTTGTTTGAAATATTTTACAATATGTATTAATCTTTTCTATGGCATGTTTTTCTCCTGATATGACTATTTGATTAGAACTGTTAATACACGCAATAGAAACTTGTTTCTCAGTATCATATTTAGATAAAATTTTTTTTATAGTTTTCTGATTTATTCCTATTAAAATTGTCATTAAACCTTTTTTATTTAACATTATTTCTTGCACAAATTTATAGCGTAAAATAATTAATTTTATAGCATCAGATAGTTTTAGTGATTCAGAACATATTAATGCAGTATATTCTCCTAAGCTATGACCTATCATTAATGTCGGTTGTATTTTTTGTTTCATTATCCACAATTTATATATTGCAACAGATGAAACTAAATTAATTAATTGTAGATATTTATTTCTTTTTATTTTTCCATTTGGATAATCATGAATTAACTTCCATAAATCGTATTTGGCATATTCTGATGCATCAGTGAATATATTTTGAAATATTTTATTTGTAGTAAAATAAGAAGATATTTTTTTTTCATTGAATTTCTGTCCGGGAAATAGCATTGCATATTTATGCATTTAATTATAGCACCTTTTGAAAATATTATATTTAAGATCTATGCATTAATTATTTTAAATGACGTTTTAAATTTAAAATTAAATATATATTTTTATGATGATCTGATTATTATAGTTGTATAAATTTTATTAAATTATATTTATAAACAGAGTGTTGTTAATCTTACACACTGTTTATTTATAACAATTTTTATTTGAATTGTTTTTTATTTAATTCTATGACTTTTTTTCCTTTATAATAACCATTATTAGTAATATGATGTCTAATATGGATTTCTTTAGATAATTTATCTTTAGATAGTAAAGGTATTTTTAAAGAATCATGTGATCTTCTTTTACCTCGTATGGATCTACTAGGTTTGCTTTTTTGAACAGCCATAAATATAGTCTCTTGTTAAATTGTTTATTGTAAAGATTTTAAATTTAATAATTTTAAGAATGAATTTTTATTCTTATGATAACACTTTATTGAATAGAAATAATTTAAAAAATTTATTTAAATCCATTATACTTATAATAAAAATATTTTTTAATATGAATTAAATATTTTTATAAATTATAAAAATTTTAAAATGAATTTTTATGTAATATTGTTTAAAATTTTTTTAAATTGATAATCTATTGGTGCAGTAATAGATATATTCTTTTTATAAAAAGGGTGAAAAAATTTAATTTTTTCAGCATGTAATAATAGTCTATTGACTTTAAATTTATTTTTTATAAGTTTATCTAATTCTTTATTTCCATATTTGCTATCTAATACAACTGGATAGTTTAAATGTAATAAGTGAACTCTTATTTGATGAGTTCTTCCAGTAATTGGAGTAACAGATATTAAAGTATGTTTTTTATATTTTGTTTTGATTTTAAAATGTGTAATAGAATCTTTTCCAGTTTTATTGATTTTTGTTATATGTTGATGTTTTTCTGATGTAATTGTTGATAATGGCATTGAAATAGATTTTAATTTATTTGGCCATCTTCCATGTACTAATGCAATATATTTTTTTTTTATTTTTCGTTCTCTAAGTTGTGTATGTAAATTTTTTAAGATTGATCGTTTCTTAGCTATTATTAGTATACCTGAAGTTTCTCTATCTAATCGATGTACTAAATCAAGATTATTTTCATCTGGTCTTTGTATTCTAAGATTTTCTATCATTCCATAATTTATTCCACTACCACTATGTACTGCTAATCCTGTAGGTTTGTTGAGTATTAATAAATAATTATCTTCATATAATTTTATATTATTAAACAACATGGATAACTTTTCATTAGGTTTTTTTATTTTTTTTATGCTTTTTATATAGATAGGTGGTATTCTAATACAATCATGTGATTGTAATTTATAACTTGGTGCTATTCTTTTCTTATTTACCCTAATTTGACCGTTTCTTAATATTTTGTAAATTAGACTTTTGGGTAGTGTTTTAAATTTTGATTGAAGAAAATTATCTATCCTTTGTGTTTCAATATTTTTAGTGATATTTATAAAAGACACAGGTAAAGATTTTTTTATCATAACATGATTCCTGGTAATATAATTTAGTGAATTGGATTTTGTGAAATAATTTTTTATAATATAGATGCATTTTTATTAATTGTATATTTTTTATAAAAGTTTTTATTTAAGATTTATTTTTTGAAGAGAAATATTATTTTGTAAAAAAAATGGTTGTATAATGAAAAAAATTTTAATTAATTCCATTCATGAAAATGAGATTCGTGTTGCTATCATTCATGGAAACAAACTATGTAATTTAGATATAGCAAGTTTTGATAGACAATCAATTATGTCAAACATTTATAAAGGTAGAATTACACGTATAGAATCTAGTTTAGAAGCAGTATTTATTGATTATGGATTGAAAAGAAATGGATTTTTACCATTTAAAGAAATTCATAAAGAGTATTTTCCTCTAAAATTTTTAAATACTTGTAATTATAAAATTCATCATCCTTTAATAGAAGGACAAGAATTTATTGTACAAGTGATTAAAAATGAAAGAGGAACAAAAGGTGCATTATTAACAACTTTTATTAGTTTAGTTGGAAGTTATTTAGTATTACTGCCGTACAATTTTAATGTTAAAGGGATTTCAAAAAAGATAAAGGGACATAATAGAATTTTATTAAAAAAAATGATATCTATGTTAAATATTCCTAATAATATGGGGGTGATTATTCGAACTGCTGGAGAAAACCAATCAATTGAAATTTTACAAAAGGATTTAGAATTTTGTATTAATGATTGGAATAAAATTCAAAAGTCTTTAATAAGATATTCAGCTCCTTGTTTAATTTATAAAAAAAAAATATTTTAATTTGTATGTTAAGAGATTATTTACTAAAAGATGTTCAAGAAATTATTGTTGATAATAAAAAATTATTGAATGTGATACATAAATATATTTTTTTATTAAACCGAGCTGATTTTAAAAATAAAATAAAATTATATCAAGGCAAACAATCTTTGTTTCAATATTATGATGTAGAATATCAAGTTAATGTTGTTTTTCAACGTAGTATTAAACTTGCATCTGGTGGAAAAATTATAATTGATACTACAGAAGCTTTAACAGTTATTGATGTAAATTCTTGTTCATCTACTCAAGGACAAAGTTTAGAAGAAACCGCATTAAATACAAATTTAGAAGCAATTAATGAAATTTGTCGACAATTAAAATTACGTGATATAAGCGGATTGATTATTATTGATTTTATAGATATGAGTTTTTTAAAAAATAAAAAAATTATTGAACTTTATTTACATAAGTTATTAAAAAAAGATAGAGCAAGAGTAAAAATAGGATCTATTTCTCGTTTTGGTTTGCTAGAAATGTCACGACAAAGTTTAGGTCATTTTTCGAATAAAGTTAATTATAATGTTTGTTCTAAATGTAAAAATCTTATGTCATAACATAATTAATAAATAATTTCATATCAATCTAAAAATTTTTAATAAATTAGTTTTGAATTTTTGATAGCATTAATATAATTAGCAATGTTATCATTATTATGTGTTATATTATAAAAATTTATTTTTTCTAAAAAATTTTTATTTACTTTTAAATTTTCTTGATCATCATTATTTGATACGCTTTCATTTTGATTTTGACTTATTTGTTTGTTTATTATTTTTGCTAATCCTATACTTTTTTTGCTGTATATTTGAGTAATAATATGATCATACATATCTTGATATATAGATTCTTTTTGAGTATTAATCCAAGCTTCATTTTTACAAATATTTTTCTTCATACTTTTTAACATCATATAAAGAAAAAAATTTTCTATTTGTTGAGAAATTTTAAAGTTTTTAGTTTTATTTTTATTTTTTTTAATGATAAATTTTTGTTCATTAAGTGAATTTTTGTTTTTGTTAAAAAAAATTAAATTTAATAATTTTACAATATTCATAGTTTTTTATATTATCTCTAATTTAGCATGAAAACAGCCAGCATTACTCATAGATTGTAATATTGAAATTAATTCTGAAGTGGTTATTCCTATAGAATATAATGTATTAATAATATCATTGAGATTAATATTTTGGTTTATTATTTTAATGTACTTTTGGATGTTTTTATTTTCATGAGTATCATAGCTTTTATATGTTTTAGATTTATAAATATACTCGTTATTTTCTATTTTAGGAATCATTTTTAAAATAATTTTATTATTAGTTGATTTATTATTATTAACGATTACTGATATATTTTTATGGTTAATAACACAAGTATTGATTTTAATTATTTGATTAGTAACAATATCACCTGTTCTAGTATTAATAATTATTTTGGAATCCTGAATAGGTGTATGTATATTCATATTTTGAATATTAGCTAATACTGTTACTTGTTCATCGATATCATTAGGAAGTTGAATTTGAATGGTTTTAGAGTTTAAAGCAATAGAAGAATTAGGATATAAATTATTAATTTTATTACTTATTTTTTTTGCTACATTAAAATCTTCTTTATTTAATTGTAAGTTTAATGTTTTATTATTTCCAAAGTTAAAATTAGCAATTTCTTTTTCTATAATTGCTCCATTAATTATTTTACCATTGTTAAAATGATTATCTAGAGAATATTGTTTTTCAAAGTTTTTATCAAAATATGTTTTTGTATTAATTAGTATGTTCCCTTGTGCAATAGCATAAACTTTGTTATCAGTTCCCTTCAATGGAGTTACAAGAAGAGTGCCCCCTTTGAGACTTTTAGCATTACCTATAGATGATACTGTAACATCTATTTGTTGTCCTATATGAATAAAATTTGGAAAATTAGCAGTTACCATTACGGAAGCAATATTTTTAAATTGAGTATTTTTATCATTTGGAATATTTGTTCCAAGTTTTGATAACATGTTTTTTATTGAATTCGTTGTATAAGGTATTTGATTAGTTTGATCTCCAGTTCCATCAAGCCCAATCACTAATCCATAACCTATTAATGGATAATTTCTTATTCCTTGTATAGTGATTAAATCTCTAATTTTATAAGCTAAAACAGGTGTACTAAATAAACATAATAAACTAATTAAAATATATTTTTTTAACATATTATGCTCTAATTTTATTAAATTCATTGTGATAGATATGAAATACTATTTTTTAATATTATTTAAATAATACTGTTATGTTTAGATTTTTAAGGTTTAAATCATTTTTATAGAGAAAATAAACTCAAAAAAATTTTTTTAAGCCAAGTAAATAAATTTATGTTTTTTAATTTGTTATTTTTTTCACTAATATAAGTGATATCAGTATTAGCAATTTCTGTTGATAATACGGAATTGTTTTTAGAAATAGTATAAGGATTCACGATTCCATAAAATCGTATTTTTTCTGTTCCATTATTTATTACAATGTTTTTATTTCCTGATACTTCTAAATTTCCATTAGGTAATATTTTATTAATTGTGACTGTTATTAGTCCAACAATTTTATTATTAGCAAAGGACCCACCTCTTCCTATAAAATCATTTTTAATAGCTGTATTGAATTCGAATAAATGATTTTTTTTTTCGGGTGAATTATTTTTTTTTTCATAGCCATGATTTATACCAATTCCAGTGTTTTCTTTGTTTATAAAATTATTAGAGATATTATTACTAGCTGTCATATTTTCTTGTAAAATTACAGTTAATGTATCTCCTACTTTTTGTGGTGTATAATTTTCAAAAAATTTTTCAAAAGAAGTATTGTTAAATTCATTTTTTGGAAAATTAAAAATATTCATTGATTTAGATTTTTGTTTAACAGAGTCGTTTTTATCAATATTTTCATGTTTTTGTTCATTTAATTTAGAATTAGAATGAATTGCGCATCCGTTAAGTATTATTATTACTGTAGTTAATAAAAGATATTTTTTTTTTAAAGTAAACAACTTAGTCACCATACAACAGAGAAAGTTTTTATTTATAATTAATATATTTAATTAAATCATGAAATTACAAATAATTAAATCATGTTTTTTTAAACTAATTATAGTTGTGATAATTTTTGCAGCATTTGATCCGAAGCAGTAATGACTTTACTATTTATTTCATATGCTCTTTGTGTTTGAATCATATTTACTAATTCTTCTGCAACGTTTACATTAGATGTTTCTACATAACCTTGATACAATAATCCTGTTCCATTAGCACCTGGAATAGAAGATATAGGATTACCAGATGCTTCGGTTTCTTGATATAGGTTTTCTCCTAAATTTGATAATCCAGAACTATTAATAAAATTATATAAATTTATTTGTCCAATTTGTAGCGGTGTAGGTTGTCCAGGAACAGTAACTGTCATAATTCCATCTCTGCTTACATGCAAATTACTCCCATTAGATGGAACACTAATTGTTGGTTGAATTAAAAATCCATTATTTGTTACTAATTGACCATTTTGATCTATTCTAAAGGATCCATCTCGAGTATATGCAACTGTTCCGTCAGAAAGTTGTACTTGAAAAAAACCGTTTCCATTTATTGCTATATCTTTAAGAGAATTTGTTTTTGAAAGATGTCCTTGGTTATGTTCACGTTCAGTAGATATTGGTGTAACACCTGTTCCTAACTGTAACCCTGATGGAGATATAGAATCTCCATAAGATTTAGAACCAGCTTGTTGAACAGTATGATAAATTAAATCTTCGAATATTACTTTGGAACGTTTGAATCCATTTGTACTAATATTGGCTAAATTGTTAGCAATGGTATCCATATTTATTTGTTGAGCATCTAATCCTGTTTTTGAAATCCATAATGAAGGAATCATATTTACCTTTTATTTTTAAGAAAATTGTTAAAGATTTAATTTAAGTTTAAAAATTTATTATATAATTGTGTATTCTCGTTATACATAGACAAAATTTTCATTTGAGTGTCAAATTTTCTTGAATTTTCAATCATATTAATAAGATTTTCTTCTAAATTTACATTGCTGTCTTCTAATGTTCCAGGTATTAACTGAACGTTTGCATTATTTTCTTTGTTTTTTTCTATTTTTGAATTTTTATTTAATAAATAAAATCCATTTTTATCATGTATTAAATTATTTATATTAAATGTTTTAAATCTTAATTTAGCAATAGGATAATTTGTTTCATTATCTTTTTTAATACTTACTACACCATTAGAAGATATAATTATTTCTGTGTTATTTGGTATGACAATGTCACCATTAGTTCCTAATACTGCATGATTTTGGATCATTAATTTTCTATTTGAATTTATTTTAAAATGTCCGTTTTTAGTATAAGCAATAGTTTTAGGATTAAGTTTTATTACAAACCAACTGTTTTTATTTTTAATAGCAAAGTCTAGAGGTTGATTTGTTTTTTTGAACATTCCTTGAGTATTATTTTTATAATGTTTGTATATATTTTTTGTTTCTATAAGATTATTTTTATTATTGTGAGACAAAATAATTTTAGATTCTAATTCTGATTTAAACCCTGTTGTAGAAGCATTAGCTATATTATTGGCTATAATTTCCTGGTTTTGAAATATTTTACTACATGTATTTTCTATAGTGTTTATTAAAGATTCCATAAAAATTATTTAATCTCATCTATATTATATTTATTTAAATGTCTATATTTTTTTAAAATTCTAAATTTTATTTCTATAAATAGTATTCAGAATATATATTTTTTGTAAAATAAATTAAATTCGTATTATATCAACTTTTTAAAAATATAAAAATTTATAATTTTTTGTACTTATTAAAATTTAATTTTTATTAAGTCTTAAAATAACAATTTAATAGTTTTATTTTTTTTTTACTTTTTGAAAATTTTAAAAAAAATTTTCAAAAAGTTTTTTATTATTATACAAAAATTGTTCTAAATATTATAAATGATAATCTTTATTAATTTTTTTAGAATTGTCATCTCTAAAATATTAATTTTATAGTAGAATAATATATGATATTTATTTTAATTACCAATAGTTAATGTTTTCATAATTAAATTTTTTGTTGTATTTAGCATTTCTAAATTTGTTTCAAAATCTCTCGCTGCTGTAATGGCATCAATTGTCTCTGAAATTAAATTCACATTTGATGTTTTAGCAAACCCACTCGAATCTGCGATAGGACTATTAGGATTATATATTGATTTTAAAGGAGATTTATCATCAATAATTTTATCTATTTTAACTCCTCCTAACTTATTTTTTAAACAAGAGTTAAATTTTAGTATTACTTTTTTAGCGATATAAGGACTTAATTTTTTATTGGTGTATATTAAGGAATCAATATTAGCTAAATTTGTTGCGTGAATAGACATTTTTTTTGATTGTGCGATTAATGATGATCCTGCAATATCAAAAATACTAAATAATGACATATCTTATATCATCCTTGTAGGACGTTTGTAATATTTCTAAGTTTGTTATTAATAAATACTACGTCTGCATGATATTTTAAACCGTTATGAACAAATTTTATTTTTTCAATATCAACGTTAACTGCTCCGTTTTTAGAAACATAATTATTATTTAGTAATTTATTTTGTTCAAAGTTTTTTGAATTATTTTTGTTTTTAATGTGTTTGTTAGATGTTGTGCTTAAGGTTTTTTTTGCTACTTCATGAGCTATATCTAATATTTTATTAAATATTTTAGAAAAGTTTATGTCAGACGCTTGATATTTTGGTGTTTTTGCATTAGAAATATTAGATGCTAATAATGATTGTCGATACGAATGCAAGTTTAAAGATAATTTAGTTTTATTAAGATCATGATTTATTTTATCTAACATACGTAACCTCTAAATTGAGTTATAAATATTTGTTTTTATAGTGATTTTATTTTTTAAGTTATTGTAACACATGTAAAATATATAATATTTTTAAACATACAAGAAAAATAAATTAAATTTATTGTAAATGTTTCAAATTTATTTATTTTTATTGCATTTATTTTAGTATATATTCATATATAATACAACTTAAGGAGAAAGTTTTAAATGTATTATTATTAATAATTTTATACTATAAGTAAGAATATTTTTATTTTTAAGTGATTTTATGTATATTATTTTATTTTTAATCATTAATAATGTTAAACTATTAGTTTAATAAATTGTCATTGATTTATTTTAAAATATTCCTAAATTCAGGTAAATTATATTTAAGTAAAATAGTTTATAGTGTAGAATCATATATTTTTTCTAATTTGCATACAAGATTTTAATTATTAGATTATGTTTTTTAAATATATTTTCAAACAAAGAAGAATTCAATTATATTTTTCAAAAAGAAATAAATATTTAAAGATTTATTCATGTTATTTTTTTCAAATTATAAATTAATATTAAGTTTTATGAGTACAAAAATATTTTAAAAATAATGATTCAAAAATAAATAGTTAGAGTTTATCTTGCTTTGATTATTAAAAATTAAAAATTAAAATTTATTTTATATGTTTTAAAATTTTTCAAAAATATTATTTGATAAAGCTATAAATATTTCTTTTAAAAATAAAAATGAAAAGGTACTATTAAATACTAAAATATAAATTTATAAGTATAATAAATATCATGATAAAAATCGTTATTGATTTTTTGTAAAATAAAATTATTTAATTATTTTGTAAACATGAAGTGTATTCAATTTTAAAGATGAAATATTAAATAATATTATATATGGTTAGAAAACGTAAAATTTTAAGTTTTTGATGTGAATAGCTGTAAAATTAAATTTTACAATATAATTTATTTGTAATTTAAATTTTTTTAGCATGTTTAATTTTTAAGAATATTTTTTTAGTATAGTTTTTAAAACATTTATAAAATTTCATTATTAACATTCCTTTTTATTTATTTTAATTAATTGATTTTGTATGTTAAAAAGTTTTCAATTTACACAATATGAAATATAAAATTTAAATTTTTAAAAACGAAATACAAATTTAACATATATTAAATACTGAAGTAATAATTTATCACTTAATTTTAGACGATATAATTTAAGATTGTAAAAAGGTAGTTTTATTGTGAATATTTTAAAATCATTGATATCTTTAAGTTTTGTAACTTTTATATCTAGAATATTAGGTTTCGTACGAGATTTATTACTTGCATATATGTTTGGTGCATCCGGAATAACAGATTCTTTTTTTTTAGCATTTAAAGTGCCAAATTTGTTTCGTCGTGTTTTTGCTGAAAGCTCTTTTTCTCAAGTTTTCATTCCTATTTTATCAGAATATAAAATTAATAAAGATATTAAGTCGACAAAAAATTTTATTGCAAATATTTTTGGTTTTATGATAGTAGTTTTAAGTTTATTCACAATATTTGGAATATATTTTGCTTCTGACATTATTAATATTTGTGCTCCAGGATTTTTTAATCACCCGGATAAGTTATATTTAACTTCTCAATTGTTGAAAGTAATGTTTCCATACGTACTCCTTATTTCTTTATCGTCTTTAACAGGGTCAATTTTGAATTCATGGAATTATTTTTCTATGCCCGCATGTTCTTCAATTTTTTTGAATATTAGTATAATAATTTTTATGATATTTATGACACCTTATTTTAATCCTAAAATTTTTTCTTTAGCTTGGGCTATTATAGTAGGTGGAATACTTCAATTGTTATATCATTTTCCTTACTTAATAAAAATTAACATGTTGGTATTTCCTAAATTTAATGTACTAAATTTAGGTTTAATAAAATTTTTGAAACAAATTAGCGTAGTGATTTTAGGAACATCAATAAATCAGATATCGATAATAATTGCTACAATGAGTTCTTCATTTTTAATATCAGGATCTATATCATGGATTTATTATTCAGATCGATTAATAGAATTCATTTCTAGTATTTTTGGAGTTTCATTAAGTACTTTGCTGTTGCCTTTATTATCTAAAAGTATTAATAATGCAAATCATAAAGAATATTCTAATTTATTAAATTGGGCTCTAAAACTTGTGTTTATATTAGTTATTCCTAGCGCTATAATATTATTTATGCTTTCTGAATCTTTAATAACTATATTATTTAAGTATGGTGCATTTACTTATAATGACGTCATTATGACGAAAAAAATTTTAGAATTTTATTCTATTGGAGTACTTCCATTTGTTTTAATAAAAATCTTATTAGTTGGTTTTTATTCAAATCAAAATATAAAAACTCCAATGAGAATTTCTATTTTTATTGTAATATTAACACAATTTTTAAATCTTATTTTTATAAAAAATCTTCAATATACTAGTTTTGCTTTAGCTATTAGTATATCTTCTTGGATAAATTTTTTTTTGTTGTATAAAAAATTATGTGAAAATAATATATTTATTACTTCAAAAAACTGGTTTAATTTTCTATCAAAAATTGTTATTTCAGCTATAGTAATGTTTATTTTATTATTTATAAATATTAAAATATTTCCTATTGAATGTGAACACCGTTTATTTTTCAAAATAATTCGTTTGTTATATACATGTATATTTTCTGGTAGTGGTTATTTATTAACTTTATATTGTTTAGGAATTCGTTTAAATCATTTTTTATCACCGTTTGATAAAGTTAAAAGTCCTTAAAAAAATATACAAATAATTTGGAGGAAGAGGGATTCGAACTCTCGGATGATTTCTCATCAGCGGTTTTCAAGACCGCCGCCTTAAACCACTCGGCCATTCCTCCTAATAATAACAAACACTTCGATTTTAAATTGATTTATATTTGTTATTAAAATAAAAAAGTATTATACTCTTATATTAAATCTTTTAAAAGAAAATATTTACTTAATTTTTCTTAAATTGAGAAAATTTATTTAAAATTGTTAAATTATTTTTAATTCAATTTAAATACCTTGTAATTATTTATTAATATTGTTAAAATGTAGAAAATTTTATGGCGCATTGACAGAGTGGTTTTATGTAGCGGACTGCAAATCCGTTTACCTCGGTTCAATTCCGGGATGCGCCTTAAAATAAATTATTAAACTTATAAAAAAATTAATATATTTATTATTTCTTTGCCCGGATGGTGAAATTGGTAAACACAAGGGATTTAAAATCCCTCGGCCTTATGGCTTTGCGGGTTCAAGTCCCGCTCTGGGTAAAATTTATTTTTTATGTAACAAATTTTTAATTACATAAATAATTATGTACTTAAAAATAATATTTTTTAAAAAATTATTTTATTTGGTTGTTTTAATATATTTTTTTTTAAATGAAACAATGTAGTCTTTTTTTTTAACTTGATAAACTTTGTAACAGGTAGTTTCTTTTAATACATTAATTTTAAAAAAAAATAATTTAAAAATCTTATAACAAGGTGTATTTTTTAAAGTTACAATTCTAATCTCCCCCCGTTTTGATAAGTGTTCTACTGATTGTTGTATAATATTTTTTAATGTATTAAAATTTATTTTATTTCCTTGATGCAAAGGAGGGTTAGATATAATTAAATCAAATTTTTTATAATTTATATTAGAATAAATATCACTAGCTAATATTTTTGCTTGAATATTATTAAATTTTAATGTTAATTTACTAGATTCTAAAGCTGATATATGAGAATCTAACAATGTTAACTTTATTTTGGGATAATTTTTTGCTAAAAACACAGACAAAATACCTGATCCACAACCTATATCTAATGCTGTTTTCCATGTTTCTGTATTATTAAATGTAGATATTAATAATTTTGTTCCGTTATCAATTTTATTATAACTAAAAACTCCAGGAATTGTTTTAACAATAATATTATTCCACTCATGATGTTTTATAAAATTGTAATATTCAAATCTAGGTGTACAAAAAATTTTTCCAATATACACTGTATAATGATTAATTGAATGTAACTTTGTTAAAATAATCCATTTTTTCAATATTTTTTTTGCACATTTTATACCACTTTTATTTTCTCCTAAAATAAAAATTTTTTGATTACTATTTAATAGTGAAAAAATATAATTGAGTTGAAATAACACTTCATGTTTACTTTTTGTCCAAATATATATTAATATTTCAGAACTATTAATTATTTCTTTTTTTATTAATAAACTAAATATTATTTTATTTACATCATTTTTTTTCTGATTTTTCAAAATGCATAGATCTTGAGTATGTATTTTAATTTTAATATTTGGTAGACTAGGAATTAAAATATTATTAATATTTCCTGTAATAAGAATATTCTTTTGTTTAGAAATAAATTTGTTTTGTTGAGTGTATGTAATTAAAATTTTACTGATTATTTTTATATTCACAATTTTTTTTATTATAGAATTTTTTATATAAAAAGGAAATATATAATAATTTTATATATAAATCGTTATTTTTATAATATAAGATATAAATATAAATCATATAATTTAAAAATATATAAAAATTTTATATGTAAAATGATTTTATTAGTATAGAATATTTAATGCTTAAAAAATATTTATTTTAAAATAAAAAAATTATCGTTTGTTTACTATTTTAAACAGAAAATTTTTTAATCATTGGTTTTAATTTTTATAAATGAACAATATTTTATGAACTATTTATATTATATTTAATTGAATATTTATTAAATATGATTTTAATTATTAGTAAAATTAATTTATATAGTAAATTAAATAGAATATGAAAATATTACCAATTGAATTAAAAGGACGTGTATTTACATTATTAGTTTTATATCTAAAAAATAATTCAGTAGAATATATTAAACATGAATTATTAAAAAAAATAAAAAAATTTCCAATTTTCTTTAAAAATACTCCTATAGCTATAAATGTCGAAGAAGTATCTGATAAGATTAATTGGAAAAATATGAAAAATGCAATTGTTTCATGTGGTTTTTATATTATTGGAGTGAGCGGTTGTCATAATAATAAATTAAAAAATAATATTATTAAATCTGGTTTACCTATTTTATCTGAAGGAAAAGAGTGTTTTGACTATAAAGATATTAAGCATGATAATAAAATTCCATCTTGTTCAGGAAATTATTTTAATAAAACTAAAGTAATTAATTATCCTGTTCGTTCTGGGCAAAAAATTTATGCTAGCAATTCTGATTTAATCATCACTAATAATGTTAATTCTGGAGCAGAAATTATTGCTGATGGGAATATTCATGTATACGGTGAAGTAAGAGGGCGTATTTTAGCAGGTGCTAAAGGAGATAATACGTGTCAAATATTTTGTATGAAATTTTTTTCTGAATTAATAGCTATTTCTGGTAAATATTTATTAAGTGAACAACTTTCTTCAGATATATTTGGAAATAGTGTAAAAATATGTATGTTAAAAAATCATCAATTACACATCGTGAAATTGAATTAAAAATATATTTTATAATTAAGGAAAATATATGACGCGTATTATTGTAGTAACTTCAGGTAAAGGAGGTGTAGGTAAAACTACTTCTAGTGCTGCAATTGCAACAGGGTTTGCAAAATTAGGAAAAAAAACTGTAGTAATTGATTTTGATATAGGATTGAGAAATTTAGATTTAATTATGGGTTGTGAAAGAAGAGTTGTATATGATTTTATTAATGTAATAAACAATGAAGTAAATATTAATCAAGCTTTAATTAAAGATAAAAGAACAGATAATTTATTTATTTTGCCTGCATCACAAACTAGAGATAAAAATGCATTAACAAAATTAGGAATAGAACGAGTAATACATAAATTAATAAATATGAAATTTGATTTTATAATTTGTGATTCTCCAGCAGGAATAGAATCTGGAGCTGTTTTAGCAATATATTTTGCAGATGAGGCAATTATAACTACAAATCCAGAAGTTTCTTCAGTTAGAGATTCAGATAGAATATTAGGAATAATAGCATCTACTTCACAACG
Organism: Buchnera aphidicola (Chaetogeoica yunlongensis); assembly: GCA_039829965.1. Taxonomy (NCBI): domain Bacteria; kingdom Pseudomonadati; phylum Pseudomonadota; class Gammaproteobacteria; order Enterobacterales; family Erwiniaceae; genus Buchnera; species Buchnera aphidicola. The sequence goes on along the minus strand of CP139909.1, from coordinate 341,920 downwards.
CTCTAAAAGAAATTGTAAACCTATAAAAGAACATTTATTGTTAACACGTTATAATCCTAGACGCGTTCGTCAAGGTGAAATGTTGAGTACTGATGATGTGTTAGATATTCTTAGAATTCCTTTAGTAGGTGTAATTCCAGAAGATTCATCAGTTTTAAAAGCTTCTAATCAAGGTAAACCTGTAATTTTGAATTATGATTCAATTGCAGGAAAAGCTTATTGTGATACAGTAAATCGTTTGTTGGGTAAAACTTGTCCATTTCGTTTTATTAAAGAAGAAAAAAAAAGTTTTTTAAGTAGATTATTTAGGAGATAAATCAATGGCTTTATTAGATTTTTTTTTATCCAGAAATAAACATACTACAGCTAGTATAGCAAAAGAAAGACTTCAAATTATTGTAGCTGAACGAAGATTAAATGGTAGTACACCAAAATATTTACCAAAACTTAAAAAAGAAATATTACAAGTACTTTGCAAATATATTAATGTTACACCGAATATGATAAAAATTCAATTAGATAAAAAAAAGAAAAACATGTCTGTATTAGAATTAAATGTTACATTTTCTGAATAAAATATAGAAAATTAATTTTTTATTTTGTATTTTGTAAATATGTTGGAGTAATATTAGAGAGCGATACTTTTTGTTGATAAAATTCATTTGATAAAATTAAAGAAATAATATATTTTGCATTTGGAGATTGGATATTTGTAATAAAAATATTTTTTATAGTTAATTTATTTAATAACAAATTTATACCATTACCTACTACAATCCATTTATCACGCAATAAATTTATTTTTTTATATATACTATAAATATTTAATATTTCTCCTGGTGAGTAAAGCACCCATATTTTTTTTTGTTTATTTCTAATATATTGAATCCAGTATATATTTTTTTTATCTATAACAAATAAAATTAACACTTTTTTGATTTTATATATTTTCCAAGCTTGTTGCGCCATTACTAATATAGTAGATAATGGAATAAAAGAGATATTGTTTAATCCTAATGATAATCCTTGAATGATTGAAAGAGATAATCTAATTCCTGAAAAATTTCCAGGACCTTGTAAAGTAGAAATATAATCTATATTATGTAAAGAAATTTTTTTTTTTTGTAATATTTCTTTTATCATAGGTAATACATAATTAGAATGATTTTTTATACATATTCTATTAATACAATAAATATTTTTATTATATAACAACGCGATAGAACATTGAGACATAGATGTATCAAAAGCTAAAATTGTTTTTTTTATTATTGTCATAATTTAATTTTAAATAATAATTTTTTATATGAATTATAAACATATTTACAATATCTAAATTTTTTGTTTTTATGATTACGTTTCATTATAGTATTTAAATTTATGGTTTAAAACTTATATTTTTTGGTTGTTCTTTTGTTATACGAACTAAATGTATTTGGTATTGTGTAGCTTCCAAGATATGAAATTTTAAAGGGGGAATAATAATAGTTTCACCAGGTATAGGTAATTGACCTGTATGAGAAATTAATAATCCAGCTAAAGATGCATAGCTTTTTTCTTCTTGAATTAAATTAGTAATATTAAGGCATTGTTTTAAAGAATGTAAATCCGTTCCTCCTTTTACTAACCATCCATCTTTTTCAAAAATAATATCTGGTGTTTCATCTGCATCTGGAAATTCACCAGCAATTGCTTCTAAAACATCTAAAGGAGTAATTAATCCTTGTACAGCTCCAAATTCATTGGTGATAATTACTAAACTTCCTTTAGCACGTCTTAATACTCCTAATAAATTTATAGGATCAAGTGTATCTGGTATAATAATAGGAGATATAGTAGAACAAAATTCAATTATATTTATTGTTTTTTCTAATGCAATTAGTAATTCTTTAGCACGAACTATACCTATAACTTCATCTAATTGACCTTTACATACTGGAAATAAACTATGAGGTGTATCTAGCAATTGACACCTAATTTTATTTTTTTGTTGATAAATATCTACCCAAGAAATTTCATTTCTCGGTGTCATAATACTTCTAATCGATCTAGCAGCTAGTGTTAATACACTATGTATCATGTATTTTTCTTCTTCTTTAAAAGATTCTGAATCTATAGAAGTATAATTATTTTTTTGTTTTTCATTTTTTTTAGAAGAATTGTATTGTATAGTTTTATTTTTAAATTGGTTTCCTATCATTAATTTTAATACTGATTCAGCTACTCTTTGTCTCATTGGTTTTCGAAATTGATGCAATATAAAATTTCTACGAGCTATTTGATTTAGTATTTCTATAATTATAGAAAAACCGATAGCAGCATATAAATAACCTTTAGGAACATCTAGACCTAATGCTTCTGATACTAAATTACATCCAACCATTAAGAGAAAGCTAAGGCATAATACTACTACTGTTTGATGACTATTAATAAATTTTGTTAATGGTTTAGAAGCTAATAACATTAATATCATAGCAATAATTACAGCCATCATCATAATTGGTAATTTATTTATCATACCCACAGCTGTTACAATAGCATCTAAAGAAAAAACAGAATCTAAAATAACAATTTGAATTACTATAGTCCAAAATTCAGCACGATGTTTATTATTCTTGTTTTTGTGAATATTACTATCTAATCTTTCATTTAGTTCAATTATTGCTTTAAATGATAGAAATAATCCTCCAAACAATAATATTAAATCTCTTCCGGAAAAAGAAAAGTATTTATTATTAATTATTGGAGATGTTAAAGTAATCATCCATGACATCAATATAAGTAAACCTAGCCTCATTATTAAAGCTGCGCTTAAACCAATTAAGCGAGCTTTATCTTGTTTACATGGAGGTAGCTTTTCTGATAAAATAGCTACAAAAACTAAGTTATCAATACCTAAAACGATTTCTAATATAATAAGTGTTAACAGACCTGCCCACGTTGACGGATCTAAAAGTAGTGTCATTTAGAAACTCCGAAAAAAAATATAAGGACAGAATTAGAATAAATTATATTGTTTTTATAATTAAAATACAGATAATAATTTTTTTTATTTTAACAAATTATTATTTATTCAACAGCAAAGGCCTTAATATAAAATTAAAAGGCCTTTGTTACAATTTTATGTATTATTTTTATTTAATATATTAAATTTATGATGTTTAAATTTAATTTTAAATAAAAAAATTTTGTTTGAAAAATTAATAATCATTTTATTAACAAATAGATGTAAAAAAATTCAAAATAGTTTTAAATAAATTAAATAATCAAATATTTTTCATCGTATATTTTTATAAATAAATGTTAATAATATAAAAAACATTAGGGTATTTTATTGTATGAAAATTTAATATTTTACAAGTAAAGCTGATATAAAATTTTACTATTATTGTAATAATATTATTTAGATAAACTTAAGTTATGTAAATTTTCTGATAATAATAGTTTCTTAAAAATAATTTTTTAAAATATATTATAATAAAATCATTTGATAAAATAAATGTTTATTAAATCGATTTTAAAAAATTTTACACATTATTCTATATAATTTAATATTTTTTGTTCAATTATCAAAAAAAATAAAATTTTATTTTTACATATAATCTTGATTATATAAAGCTTGAATTCTTTTATTTAATGATGGATGAGACATAAACAAATTTAATAAAGAATTATTTTTTCCATGAATGCATAAAGCTAATAGATTACTTTGCTCTTGAGGTTCATAACTTATTTTTAACTTTTGTAAAGCAGCAATCATATTTTCTCGACCTACTAATTTAGCAGAACCTGAATCAGCATAAAATTCTCGATGTCTAGAAAACCACATTGTTATTATACTAGCAAGTATACCAAATAATAGTTCTAATGTAACAGAACAAATTGTATATATCCATGTATCTTGATTAGAAGAATTATCATTTTTTTCTTCGGAAAAAATTGATGAAATAATTTGAGCAATAATACGAGAAATGAATATTACAAAGGTATTCATTACACCTTGTATTAATGTCATAGTCACCATATCACCATTAGCAATATGACTTATTTCATGAGCTAAAACAGCTTCAGCTTCATTGCGATTCATATTTTCTAATAGACCTGTAGAAACAGCAATTAATGCTGAATTTTTACGTGCTCCAGTTGCAAATGCATTCATATCAAGTGCGTGATATATAGCAATGTCAGGTGTTTTAAGACCCATTGTGTTAGCTTGATTCTTAACAGTATTTATTAACCATCGTTCAGTATCATTTATAGGACACTGAATTATTTTTGCGTTGATAGATTTTAAAGCAATCCATTTTGATAGTAATAACGATATTATTGCTCCACCAAACCCAAAAACACTAGAAAATATTAATAATCCATGAACACTTTTAGAATTAACACCTGTAAAACTTAAAATTAAATTAAATATAAATATAACTGATAAATTAGTTAATAAAAAAAGAATTATTCGAATCATAATATCATATCTTCCCAATTAATATAGAAAGTATATCATAATAAATTATTTATTAAGATAAAAAAATAATTTTAGAATATTTATATTAAAAAAAATATTCTTATATAAACAATTATAAATTATACATAAATTTTTATGTTTGTATAAATTTTATTTTTTATAAATAACGAGAATATTTTTCTATTTTTTGAATGTATTTAGTTATATAGATATCATGAAACATTTTATTATTTAAAAATAATTTTACGATTTATTGATTCCATTCGTAACCATCTTTTACGATCATTGTTTTTGAACGTTCAGGTCCCCAAGTTCCAGCTGGATACAAATCTAAATTTTGAGGCTTTATTTTTAAGCAATAAAAAATTGAATCTATCCATTCCCAAGCTAATTCTATTTCATCTCGTCTAACGAATAAAGATTGAATACCATACATACTTTCCAGCAATAATTTTTCATATGCATCTGATAATTGTGTTTTTTGATATAAATCGGAATAGTTAAAGTCTAAGCAAACTAAATCTAACTTATATTGAGAAGTCAATTGAGGTTTTTTATTTAATATGTATATTTGTATTCCTTCATTTGGTTGTAATGAAAGGACAAGTTTATTTTTTGGTAATGTATTAAAATTTTTTTTGAAAATATTTGTCATGGGATGTTTAAAGAAAACAACAATTTCTGAACATTTTTTAGGAAGACGTTTTCCTGTTCTTAAATAAAATGGAATACCAAACCATTGGTTATTATCAATATATATTTTCATAGATACAAAAGTTTCAGTATTTTCTTTTGTTTGACTTATTTGATGATTCATATCATCGATATAAGAGGGAACATTTATATTATTAATTTTTCCTGATGTATATTGTCCTAATATTAAATTTTTTTGAATTGTATTTGTGTTGAATGGTCTTAATGATTTTAAAATCTTTATTTTTTCATTACGTATACTATCTGAAGTAAGATCTTTTGGAAGTGACATAGTAATCATAGTTAATATCTGAAGTAAATGATTTTGTACCATATCTTTTAATTGTCCTACTTTATTAAAATAGTTTAATCTTCCTTCCACTCCTATTTTTTCTGAAATAGTAATTTGAACATGATCGATAAATTCATTATTCCAATTATAATAAAATAAAGAATTGTAAAATCTAAATGCTAATAAATTTTGTATTGTTTCTTTTCCAAGATAGTGATCTATTCTAAATATTTGATGTTCTTTGAAAAATTTAGAAATTTTATCATTAACTTCCATAGATGTTTTTAAAGAAGATCCTAATGGTTTTTCTATTATTATTCGAGTGGGTTCTATATTTAAATTTATTGAACTTAATCCTATACAGATTTTTTCGAACATATTTGGAGGAACTGCAAGATAATTTATTATAATATTTTTACTTAGAAGGATGATATTTTTTAATTTTTTAAAATTATTAATATAATTAACGTCAATATTACAAAAATACAATCTGGAAGAAAAATTTTTCCAAGTAGATTCAACAATGACATCATTCATAAATTTTTTTAATGAATCATACACTATATTAGAATAAATAGTTTTATCCCAGTTAGCACGTCCTACTCCTATAATCCTTGTATTTTTATACAATTTATTTTTTTTTTCCAATTGATATAAAGCAGGTAATAATTTTCTACAAGCTAAATCCCCTTTTGCACCAAAAATGATTAAATCGCATCCCATGTTTTTCTTATTCATAATAGTCTCAAATTATTTTTTTAAATTAGTTTAAATAATAATTTTTATATATTTTATTTAATATTTTTAGTTTTATTAATATTAGTTTATTATAAAAATAAAGATTGTATTTTAATTACATATGTATAAATATTTTATCAAGTATTATCTGAGAATTTTTAACTGATATAAAATTATGATTTTAATATATTTCATAATTATTTATGTAAAAAAAGTTTGTTATATATAAAGAATAAACTTTTGTTTTAATAACTAATATTAAGATATTAATTTGTAAGGTGTAATTTTGTTAATAAATTATATGCTTTAAATTTTATATTAAATATATGAATCATTTATAATTTATTGTTTATAGTATAAATTATTTAACATATAAAAGGAATAATATAAATAATGAAACGTTTTAGACGCACTAAAATTATTGCTACATTAGGTCCTTCAACTGATGATTATAATGTTTTAGAAAAAATGGTTAGGTTTGGTGTTAATGTTTTTCGTTTAAATTTTTCTCATGGTACTAAACAAGAACATATTTATCGAGTAAATATGGTGACAGAAATTACAAAAAAATTAAATTGTTATGTTGCGCTTTTAGGTGATTTACAAGGGCCTAAAATTAGAGTTTGTAAATTTCAAGAAAATAAAATTTTTTTAAAAAAACATCAAATTTTTATCCTAGATACTGATTTTAATAAAAACCATGGCAATATAAATAAAGTAGGAGTTGATTATAAAAACTTATCTAGAGATGTAAATAAAGATGATATTTTATTATTAGATGATGGACGAATACAATTAAAAGTTATTAATATTATTAATACAGAAATATTTACTAAAGTTATTATAGGAGGATTTTTATCTAATAATAAAGGAATTAATAAATTAGGAGGTGGTTTATCAGCTAAAATTTTAACTGATAAAGATAAAAATGATATCATTACTTCTATGGAGTTAGGAATAGATTATTTAGCTGTTTCCTTTCCAAGATATGGTGATGATTTACATCAAGCAAGAAATTTTGCATTGAGAATTGGCAATAAAGCAAAAATTATAGCTAAAATAGAAAGAGCAGAAGCTGTTAGAGATTTAAAAATAATTGATGAAATAATATTAGCCTCTGATGCTATTATGGTTGCTCGAGGTGATTTAGGTGTAGAAATAGGAGAGTCTGAATTAGCTGGAATTCAAAAAACTTTAATTAGAAGATCTCGTCAATTAAATAGAATTGTGATCACAGCTACTCAAATGATGGAATCTATGATAACTAATCCTATGCCAACTCGTGCTGAAGTTATGGACGTTGCTAATTCAGTATTAGATGGCAGTGATGCAGTAATGTTATCTGCCGAAACTGCATCAGGAAAATATCCTGCTGAAACGATTAAAATTATGTCTAAAATCTGCCAAGGTGCTGAAAAAATGCCCAGTATTAATGTTTCTAGACATAGAATTCATGATAAATTTAATAATATTGAAGAAGCTATTGCTATGTCAACAATGTATACTGCTAATCATTTAAATGGAGTTACTGCTATTATTACTATGACTGAATCAGGAAATACAGCTTTAATGACTTCTAGAATTACTTCAGGTTTACCAATTTTTGCATTATCTGAACATATAGCAACATTAAAATTAACTTCTTTATATCGAGGAGTAACTCCTATTTTATTTAAAAGCAATAAAGAAGGTGTGGCTGCTGCTAATGAAGCAATATGTATATTAAAAAATCGAGGATTATTAGAATCTGGAAATTTAGTTATTGTAACTCAAGGAGACATTATGGGAAAAATAGGAAAAACTAATACTAGTAGAATTATACAAGTTTAAATAAACATTAATAAGTATTTAATTTTGTATTGAAGTATTATCAGACTTTTTGTTTAATGTATTTTTGCTTATGGAATTTTTAAATTAAAAATTACTAAATTTTTAGTGAATTATAAATTTATTTATTTTTTTTGTTTTTATCAATTAATTGATTATATTATCTTTTATATTGAACTTTATTAAAAATAAAATTTATACATTAATTTAATTTTTTAAAAATATATATTTAGTAATGAGTACAAAATTATATTTAGTGGCGTGATTTTTCAGTATAAAATTAACCATTATTTATTTTTTATTAAAAATAAATAACACTTAATTTTTTTATAAAAAATAATTTTAATTTGTGATTAATATCATTTCATAATTACAACATGTCTAAAAAAATATAAAAAATAATTGATAAAATACTTTTAATTTTCTATTTCAATATAGAATTTCATAAAAATAATTTATATTTTTATATATTTATATTTTGCTGAATTTTTTTTGAATTTATTTAGATTTATTATAAATTTATAAATGTATTTTAATATGATATCATTTAGCATTAATAATTTTTATATATTTTACGTAAATTAAATATGTCTGTATGCATTAGATTAAAAAAAATTTTTGTTAATTTTAATAATAGATCTATTTTATCAAATATTTCATTAATTTTAACATCAAATTGTATTTTAACTTTAGTAGGTCCTAATGGAGCAGGTAAATCTACATTAGTTAAAGTAATTTTAGGATTATTAAAACCTAATCAAGGAAAAGTATATTATAAAAATAATTTACGTATAGGTTATATACCTCAAAATTTAAAATTACATTCTTCTTTACCGATTTCAGTGAATCGTTTTATGAATCTATCTCAATATAAAAATCAGTTGTTGATTAAAAATGTGTTAAATAAAGTTCATGCTAGTAATTTAATAAATATTCCATTACAAAAATTATCTAGTGGTGAAATGCAAAAGATATTATTAGCCCGAGCTTTATTAAATCAACCAGAACTTTTAGTATTAGATGAACCTACTCAAGGAATAGATATTATTGGACAAATAGAATTTTATAAATTGTTAAATCAAATTAAATATGAATTAGAATGTTCTATTTTTATGGTTTCACATGATTTAAATATAGTTATGGCAAATACAGATCAAGTTGTTTGTTTAAATAATCACATATGTTGTTTTGGTCCTCCAGAATCTGTATCTAAAAATTCAAAATTTCTCGCTATTTTTGGAGAAATAGGAAAAAATTCTTTCGCACCGTATTGTCATAAACATGATCATAATCACGATTTTTAAAAATATTATCATTTTATTTTAGTCAAGAGTTTGTTAAATAATGTATAAGTCTTTTTTTTTAGGTTGGCTAGCTGGAGTATTATTAACAATAATCACTGGACCTTTAGGATCTTTTATAATATGGAAACGTATGTCTTCATTTGGAGATACATTATCTCATTCTTCTCTTTTAGGAATATCATGTGCTATTTTATTAAATTTACATCCTTGTTTAACAGTATTTTGTGTAATTCTTTTGTTTGGAATGTTAATTATTTGGTTCAATAACACAACAGTATTATCATTGGATGCTATTTTAAGTATTATTAGTTATAGTTTATTATCATTAGGAATGATATTAATGAATTTTATTTCTAATAATTCTTATAAAAAAAATCAGTTTACTAACTACATTTTTGGAAATTTATTAGAAGTTACTTATGTAGATATTATCTTAATAGCTATTAGTTGTATTATTATACTTTATGTTTTAAAAAAATACTGGAATTTTATGTTATTAGTCACTATTAATTCTGATTTAGCTAAGATAGACGGGATAAATATTACTAAAATAAATTTTATTTTGATTCTTTTAATATCTTTAACAATAGGAATTTCAATAAAATTTTTAGGATCGCTTATAGTTATGTCGTTGTTAGTGATTCCAGCGTCTACAGCACAGCGTTTTTCTAACTCTCCAGAAAAAATGGCTTTTTTATCTACAATATTTGGAATACTATCAATTACTGGAGGTATAATGTTATCTATGTTTTATAAAAATGTTTCAACTAATCCTGCAATAGTATTATGTTCTTCAATTATATTTTTAATAAGTAATATAAAAAAATAATGTAAATTTCACTCTATCTAAAAATAACGCGTTTAATTATAAATATTTATTTTACTTGGAGCGTTAGTAATCAAACAAGTACCTGTAGTTGTTTTCGGAAATGCAATTACATCTCGAATACTTTTATTGTCAGTTAACAACATAGACATTCTATCTAATCCTAGTGCAATACCAGCATGAGGAGGCGTTCCATATTTTAACGCTTGCAAAAAAAAGTCGAAATTATCATTTTGTGATTGTTTATTTATCCCTAAAATATTAAAAATAGTTTTTTGTAATTTATAATTATTTATTCTAACAGAGCCACTTCCTATTTCGCAACCATTAATGACTAAATCGTATGAATCTGAAATTATGTTTTCAAAATTTTTTTTAGAAAAATCTGTATTTGTATTTTTAGGAGAGGTAAAAGGATGATGTGTAGAAACAATATTTCCAAATTCATTTTTTGTAAACAATGGAAAATTAATTACCCAAGTAGGTTTCCAGGCAGAACAATCAATTAAATTAAATTCAGTTCCTAATTTATTTCTTAACATACCCATAATTTTAAATACTAAATCATTTTTTTCACTTAATAAAAATATAATATCTCCATCTTTTGCTGATAATTTAGAAATTAAGCCATATAAAAAATTTTTATCAAATAATATTTTTTGTGATTGTTTTTCGTTATTAAATAAATTTTTATTTACTTTAATATGAAATAAACAACTTTTTGTGTATTTTGTTACAAAATTTTTATACTCATATATTTTTTGTATGTTCAAAGATGAACCACCTGGAATACACATAACAACAGTATTAAAATTAAATTTATTATGATCATGAAAAAAAGTATTGTTAGTTTTTAAAACAAGTGTTTTAATATCTACTAATTTTATAGGATTTCGTAAATCTGGTTTATCAGTTCCATATATTTTCATAGAATCTTGAAATGTTATTTGTGGAAATTTATCAAGAGAAATATTCTTAATATTTTTCCAAATATTTATAATCATTCGTTCGATAATTTTTCTTATTTTTTGTGCGTTTAAAAATGATGCTTCAATATCTATTTGGGTAAATTCAGGTTGTCTATCTGATCTTAAATCTTCATCTCTGAAACATTTAGCAATTTGATAATATCTATCTATTCCAGATATCATTAATAATTGTTTAAATAATTGAGGGGATTGAGGTAATGCATAATATTTGTTTTTATGAAGTCTACTTGGGACAATATAGTCTCTTGCACCTTCGGGTGTAGATTTAGTAAGTATTGGAGTTTCAATATCTAAAAAATGATTTTTTTGCATGAATTTTCTAATAATATTTGTTATATTATTTCTTATAATAATATTATTAATCATATCAGGACGTCTTAAATCTAGATAACGAAATTTCAATCGTATTTCTTCTATATTCTTTGACTTTAAATCTATAGGTAAAGGCAATGATTGATTAAAAATTTTTAATTTTGAAGCATGGATTTCTATTTCACCTGTCGATATTTTTTTATTTTTATTTTTTTTAATGCGCTTACAAACTATTCCAGAAATCTGTACACAAAATTCGTTACGTAAACTAGTGGCTGTTGTAAATAAAGATTTAGATGTTTTTTTAAAAAAAACTTGTACTATTCCTGTACGATCTCTTATATCAATAAATAATATTTCCCCTAAATTTCTAAATTTATTTATCCATCCACATATTCTTATTTTTTTTCCTATATGAAAGTTATTTATTGTTCCACAAAAATGAGTTCTCATTACAATATTTTCTCTTTTCAATAATTATTTTGTGAATTATAAGATATAAAATCTAGTCACAATATTTTATTTATAAAAAAATTATCTGCTTCGAAATATAATTCTACCCTTGCTTAAATCATATGAAGTTAACTCTACAGTTACCTTATCTCCAGTTAAAATTCTTATATAATTTTTTCGCATTTTTCCTGAAATATGCGCTGTAATAATATGTTTATTATCTAATTCTACTCGAAACATAGTATTAGGAAGAGTATCAATGACTACCCCTTGCATTTCAATACAATCTTCTTTCACCATTATTTTTCCTTATTTGCTTTTATTGATATTGATTAAATTATGTATAAAAACATAACCTTTAAAAAATTCATTTATAAACTATATTTTTTATCGAGAAATTTTTCTGCATCTAAAGCAGCCATACATCCACTAGCTGAAGATGTAATTGCTTGTCTATAAACATGATCAACAACATCTCCTGCAGCAAAAATTCCCGGTATATTTGTTTGAGTAGAATTTTCATGTATTCCTGATTGTATCACAATATAATTTTTACTCATTAAAAGTTGATCATGAAAAATATTAGTATTCGGAATATTACCAATAGCTATAAATATTCCAGATATATTTATCATGATGTTTTGTTTAGGAAAATTCTTATTTATTATATTTATTCCAGTGACACCTGATTTATCTCCTAAAATTTTATTGACAGTACATTGTTTGTGTAAAATTATATTTTTACCTACTTTTTTTAACAAATGTTCTATTAATCTTTTTTCTGCTTTAAAAATATTTCTTCTATGAATTAAATGTACCGTACGAGCTATATTTGATAGATATAATGCTTCTTCTACAGCTGTATTTCCACCTCCAACAACAGCAACTATTTTATTTTTATAAAAAAACCCATCACAAACAGCACATGTTGATACTCCATGTCCTAAGAATTTAGTTTCTGTAGATAATCCTAAGTACTTTGGTGAAGATCCGGTTGCTATAATTAGCGAATCACAGGTAAATTTTTCGTTTGTATCGCTAACTAATAAAAATGGTAACTGTTTGAAATTTACCCTTTTAATTTCATTAAATAAAATATTAGTATTTAGTAATTTTGCATGATCATGCATTCTGTTCATTAATTCTAAACCAGTGAGTTTTTTAAAATCTCCTGGCCAATTTTCTATTTGATGTGTATTTACTAGTTGTCCTCCTGGGTTAGTACCTGTAAATAATAATGGTTGTAAATTTGCTCGAGAGGCATAAATTGCTGCAGTATATCCTGCAGGTCCAGAACCTAAAATAATTAGTTTATGGTGTGAAGTTATATTATTTTCCATATTTAGTCAATTTCGATGCGAAAATTTAAAAATTATTAGTTAATTTTATATTTGATTAAATATAATAATTATATCATAGTTTATATTTTAATTTAATATTGAACTAACAGTTAAATTTAAATTGTTACTATAATTATTTTATACAAATAATTTAAAATTCATGCATTTGTTTTGGAATTAATAATTTATGAATATTAGAAAAAATTTTTATATAATTTGTTTTTATATTTTATTTTTACTTGTTAATACAACAACTTCGTTTGCTAATGATTTTACTTTTAAAGATAGAATTAACAAAATAAATAGTTTTTGCTCTAATTTTAAACAAATTGTTATTGATGCTAGTGGTGTTCAAATTCAAAAAGGAATAGGAAAAATTTTGGTAAAAACTCCTGGGAAATTTAAATGGCATTTATTATTTCCACATGAGAATGAAATTATTTCTGATGGAAATATTGTTTGGTTTTATGATCCATTAATTCATCATGTTAGTATTTTTTCTATCAAAGATATTATGGATCACACGCCTTTTATTGTGTTTACTCATAAGCACTTTTCTTTGTTGAATGATTATAAAATTATAAAAAATGGAGATTGTTTTGTATTAACACCTAAAGTAAATATAAACACAATAATTAAATATTGTTCTATTTGTATTGATAAATATGGAGTAATTCGAAAAATAGAATCAATGGAAAAAAATATGTTTAAAAATATTATTTATTTATATAATTACAGAAAAATATCATTAAATAATAATAATTTTAAATTTAAAACTTTTTCAGACTTATCCATTGACGATCAACGATAAGATAAAATAACACTATATAAAATATTACAATTTTTATATTATTTTTATAAAATTAAATTTAAAATATTAAATATTATACTTTAAAATATATATAAAATAATAAATTATGTTAAATCCTACTTTATTACGAAATAATATAGAATTTGTTAAAGAACAATTGAATAAAAGAGGTTTTTCTTTAGATATAAAAAATATCGTACAAATGGAAAAAGAAAGAAAAGATTTGCAAGTTTACGTTGAAACACTGCAATCAAAACACAATATTATATCTAAATTAATTGGGAAAAATAAAAATCAACGAAAAAAATTTTTTTATTTGAAATATAAAGCAAAAAAATTAGTTGAAGATTTAAATCTTGTTAAAATAAAATTAAAACAACTGAAAGAACAAATTTACATTTTTTCTATGAATCTACCTAATCTACCAGACATTAGTGTTCCTGATGGATTAGATAAAAACTATAATCAAGAAATTAGTCGTTGGGGTGTGATTAAAAATTATGATTTTAAAATAAAAAGTCATGTAGAGTTAGGAAATCATTTAAATTATTTTGATTGGAAATCATCTTCAAAAATTTCAGGGTCAAGATTTTTTATCATGAAAGGAAATCTTGCTTTGTTATATAGAGCACTGAGTCAATTTATGTTAGATTTACATGTTAAGAAACATAAATATCTAGAAATGTATGTTCCTTATTTAGTTAATCAAAAAAGTTTATATGGTACAGGTCAATTACCTAAATTTAAATCAGATCTATTTTATGTAAAATTATCTGATGAAAAATTTAATGATAGTATTTTAAACAATTTAATATTAATTCCTACAGCTGAAGTACCATTAACAAATTTGTTTAGAGATTGCATATTGGATGAACTTCAATTACCAATTATGTTAGTATCAAATACACCTTGCTTCCGATCAGAAGCTTTATCATATGGACGTGATACACAAGGTTTAATTCGAACACATCAATTTGATAAAGTAGAAATTGTTCAAATTGTTCATCCAGAACATTCTATGGAAAAATTGGAAGAATTGACATCTCATGCAGAATGTGTGTTAAAACTATTAAAATTACCTTATCGAAAGATTTTGTTATGTGCAGGAGATATGGGGTTTTCATCTTCTAAAACTTATGATTTAGAAGCATGGTTTCCTTACCAAAATACTTATAGAGAAGTTTCATCTTGTTCAAATATGTTAGATTTTCAAGCAAGAAGAATAAAAGCTAGATTTCATTGTAAAAAGAAGAATAAAAAAATATTTATACACACTATTAATGGTTCTGGATTAGCTATTGGTAGAACTTTAGCCTCAATTTTAGAAAACTATCAACAACCAGATGGAAGGATTAAAATTCCAGAAATATTACAAGATAATTATATGAACGGTTTAAAATTTTTAGGATAAATTAAATTGTATTATATTACAATAAATTATTAAGTAAATTATTAATTTGATTATAAATAATAAAAATTTTTAATTTTTAATTAAATTTTTTAGGTGAAATTTAATGCATGAAATTACTGAAATTTACAATTTTAGTCCTGGTCCTTCTATGATTCCAAAGAAAGTATTATTGCAAGCTAAAAAAGAATTTTGTAATTGGAATAATAAAAATAAATCTATTATGGAAATTAGTCATAGAAGTGAAGAATTTATATCTGTTATCCAAGAAATGAAAAAAAATCTAAAGATATTATTGAATATTCCCGATAATTATGAAATTATTTTTTCTCATGGGGGTGCACGAGGACAATTTTCTGCAGTTCCAATGAATTTATTAAATAATAATAATATTAAAAAAAATCAAGTTGATTATGTAAATAGTGGTTACTGGTCTAATTGCGCTACACAAGAAGCTATGAAATATTGCAATAATATAAATATTATTAATATAAATAAAATGAAACATAATAAGATAAAAATATCTTCTATGAAAGATTGGAACATTAATAATAATAGTAAATACCTTCATTATTGTCCAAATGAAACTATTAATGGAATAGCTATTTATGAAGAACCATTTTTTAGTGATGATATTATAGTAGTAGGAGATTTTTCCTCTA
Organism: Buchnera aphidicola (Chaetogeoica yunlongensis); assembly: GCA_039829965.1. Lineage (NCBI taxonomy): Bacteria > Pseudomonadati > Pseudomonadota > Gammaproteobacteria > Enterobacterales > Erwiniaceae > Buchnera > Buchnera aphidicola. The sequence goes on along the minus strand of CP139909.1, from coordinate 325,797 downwards.
CTATTCTATCACAAAATATATGTATAAAAAAATATGGTATCATTTATGCTAGCTCACAGAAAAACATTGGTCCATCGGGAGTGACATTGATAATAATTCGTAAAAATTTATTAAAAAATATTAACTTTTATGTACCTTCGATTTTAAACTACAAAATACTTGTTGATAGTAATTCAATGTTTAATACTCCAAATACATTTTCTCTATACTTATCTAATCTAGTAATCAGATGGTTAAAACAATTAGGTGGAATTAGTAAAATTGAAAAAAAAAATATAGAAAAATCAAATATGTTATATAATGTTATAGACAGTACAGATTTCTACATAAATAATATAGACAAGTGTAATCGTTCTAGAATGAATATTCCTTTTAGGATTGTTGATTCTCGATTACATAGTTTGTTCTTAATCGAAGCTGAAAAATATAGATTATATTCTTTAAAAGGTCATAGTATATTAGGAGGTATTAGAGCTTCTCTTTATAATGCTATGCCATTGAAAGGCGTAATACAATTAACTAAATTTATGAAAATTTTTGAAAAAAAATATGGATAAACACCTAATCTAAAATTTATTAAATAAATATTTTACTGTTTGCTAGTAAAGTAAGATTTATATATGGAGAATTATTTTACATGAATAATGTATTGACGTTGAATCCTATTTCTTTAGTGAATGGAACTGTCAAATTACCTGGATCAAAAAGTATTACTAATAGAGCTTTATTACTGTCAGCAATTTCAGAAGGACAGACACATTTAACAAATATGTTATTTAGTCAAGATACAGAATATATGTTAAAAGCGTTGATAAAATGTGGAATTAATATTCATTATTCTAGAAAAAAAATGAATTGTATAATTCATGGATATGCACACCCTTTATATATTAATAAAAAAATTTCTTTGTTTTTAGGTAATGCAGGTACAGCATTTCGTTCATTAACTGCAGCTTTGTCTTTAGAAAATAATGATGTATTATTAACTGGAGATGAACGCATGAAAGATAGGCCTATAAGACATTTAGTCCAAGCATTAACACAAGGAAATGCAAACATAAAGTATCTAGATAAACAAAATTATCCACCAATTAATGTAAAAGGTGGTTTTTTAGGCGGTAAAATTGTTATTAATGGAACTATTTCTAGTCAATTTTTAAGTGCACTACTTATTTCAACCCCTTTAGCTAAATTAAACTCTGTTATTATAGTAAAAAATACATTAGTTTCAAAACCATATATAGATATAACATTAAATTTAATGAAAAAATTTGGTATAAACATAATACACGAACAATATAATCAGTTTAATATAGTAGGATGTCAAAAATATAAATCTCCAAAAAAATATAAAATAGAAGGAGATGCTTCTTCAGCATCATATTTTTTAGCAGCGGCTGCTATTAAAGGTGGATCGGTATCTGTAACTGGAATTGGAAAACACAGCATACAGGGTGACATTAAATTTGCTAATATTTTAAAAAAAATGGGTGCTAATATTACTTTTGGAAAAAATTTTATTACTTGTCAGCGAGGAGAATTATATGGAATTAATTTAGATATGAATGACATTCCTGATTCAGCAATGACTATAGCTATAGTAGCGCTTTTTTCTAAAGGAAAAACTATTATTAGAAACATATATAATTGGCGAGTGAAAGAAACTGATCGATTATCAGCAATGGCGCATGAATTAACAAAAATTGGTGCAAAAATTATAGAAGGAAAAGATTTTATTGAAATCATACCTCCTACAACATTTCTTTATGCTACAATAGATACATATAATGATCATCGGATAGCTATGTGTTTTTCTTTAATAGCACTATCTGACACTAAGGTAACATTATTAAACCCAGATTGTGTAAAAAAAACATTTCCAAATTATTTTGAAGTATTAAAATCTATTTGCATAAATTAAATTTTAATGTATAGTTTTTATATATAATGTTTATTTAATTGTAATAAAATATATTCTTTAATATATATGTAAATTTGTAAAACATAAATTAATATTAAAAATATTTTTAAATGTAGAATTTTTATTATTTTAATAAAATTTTTTCTTAATATGTCTTATAAAAAGTTAGCTCCTGTTATTACTATTGATGGACCTAGTGGGGTTGGAAAAAGTACCATATCTAAAAAAATTTCTAAAATTTTAAATTGGCATGAATTAGAATCAGGCTGGATATACAGAATTTTAGCTGTTTTTATTTTAAAAGATAACATATATATTTCTAAAAAGAATTTAAAGTGTTTATCTAATAGTTTAAATTTTTTTAATTTAATTACACTTATAAATTCAAATCATTGTATAAAAGCTAAAAAGTTATTTAATGATATTAATCAAGAATATATTGGAAACTTAGCTTCAAAATTAGCTTCTATTCCTTATGTTAGACAATTTCTTTTACATCATCAAAGATTGTTCAGACAATTCCCTGGATTAGTAGCTAATGGACGTGATATGGGAACTACAATTTTTCCAGATGCAACAATAAAATTTTTTTTAATATCAGATTTTAAAGTAAGAGTTAATCGACGTTTAATAGAATACAAAAATAGAGGTATTGATGATTATACTTATCAACACATTTTTTTTGAAATGAAAAAGCGTGATATTCGCGATTTTACTAGAAATATATCTCCGTTAATACCTTCCAAAAATGCTATTTTAATAGATTCTACTTACATTAGTTTAAAAAAAGTTATTAAAATAATACTGAATTATATTTTTAATATCGGTATTAATTGACATGTTTATTAATCCTATGATAAGGATATTATAGAATTTTAAAAATATTATTTTTAGCAGAGAAGCTAAAATAAATATTACATCACATTTTATGACATTGAAATGACTGAATCTTTTGCTGAATTATTCGAACAATCTCTGGAAAATATTAACACTAAACCTGGATCAATTATTAAAGGTACTGTTATTTCTATTAACAAAGATACCATATTAGTAGATGCAGGATTAAAATCTGAATCTGAAATTCCTGTAGATCAATTTAAAAATTCCCAAGGAGAACTTGAAGTAAAAATAGGTGATCGAATAGATGTAGCTTTAGATGCTATTGAAGATGGATTTGGAGAAACTATATTATCACGAGAAAAAGCAAAAAGGCATGAAGCATGGTTAATTTTAGAACAAGCTTATAAAGATTCTAAAACAATTATTGGTTTAATTAACGGAAAAGTAAAAGGGGGGTTTACAGTCGAATTAGATGAAATTCGTGCATTTTTACCTGGTTCTTTAGTAGATGTTCGTCCTATGAGAGATACCATTCATTTAGAAGGAAAAGAATTAGAATTTAAAGTAATAAAGCTAGATCAAAAACGTAATAATGTAGTAGTCTCACGAAGAGCAGTTATTGAATCGGATTATCATGCTGAAAAAAGTTTATTGTTAGAAAACTTGAAAGAAGGAATACAGGTAAAAGGAATAATTAAAAATCTTACTGATTACGGAGCATTTGTAGACTTAGGTGGTATTGATGGATTATTACATATAACTGATATGGCATGGAAAAGAGTAAAACATCCTAGTGAAATTGTCAGTATAGGTGATGAAATAAAAGTTCAAATTTTAAAATTTGATCGAGAAAAAACTAGAGTATCTTTAGGTTTAAAACAACTTAGTGAAGATCCATGGACTAATATTTCAGTGCGTTATCCTGAAAAGACTAAAACTACAGGAAGAGTGACTAATTTAACAGAATATGGATGTTTTGTAGAAATCTCAGAAGGTGTAGAAGGATTAGTTCATGTTTCAGAAATGGATTGGACGAATAAAAATATTCACCCATCAAAAGTTGTACAAGTTGACTCTATTGTACAAGTTATTATATTAGATATAGATGAAAAAAGAAGAAGGATTTCTTTAGGATTAAAACAATGCAAAAAGAATCCATGGAAAGAATTTTCAGCAAAATATAATAAAGGAAGTTGTGTTCAAGGAAAGATCAAATCTATTACAGATTTTGGAATATTTATTGGTTTAGAAGGTGGTATTGATGGTCTAGTTCATTTATCAGATATATCTTGGAACATTCCTGGAGAAGAAGTAATTATTAAGTATAAAAAAGGAAAAGATATCTCTGCTATTGTTTTACAAGTTGATCCAATTAGAGAACGGATTTCATTAGGTATTAAACAATTAGAAGAAGATCCATTTTTAAAATATATTACTAATAATCCCCAAGGAAGCATAGTATCTGGAACTATTAAAAAAGTTAATGATAAAGTAGTTATAGTTTTATTATCACAATATATAGAAGGACATATAACATTATCTAATTTATCTGAAGATGATTTAGAAAATAAAAAATATTGGAAAAAAATGATAGTTGGAGATATTATCGAATCAAAAATAAATAGTATAGATAAAAAAGCAAGAATAATTTATTTATCTATGATTTTGAAAAAAAAATTAGAAATGAATAGTTTGAATGAAAATAATAACACTATAAAAGATAAAAAGAAAGAAAAAAATTTTTCTAATGCTATGATTGAAGCTTTTAAAGCAGCACAAACTACTGACTAAATTTTATATGTTATTTTATTTATTTATATAACGTAATATATATAAAATTAACTTTTTATTATATTAAATTTTTTAAAATTACACTTAATTTTTGTTATTCAATGTTCATTATTTATAATTAGATATTAATAGTACTAAGTTGCTAGATATAAATTAACATCTCAGCAATTTAGTACTATTAATGAAAATTAAATATGCTCATCTTTGGAAACATGTTATGAAAAAAAAAATTATTATTTCTAATTGGAAATTGCATGGAAACATGAAATTATTAGAAACACTATTACAACCATTAAATAAGTTTTTTTCTCAATATACTCAAAAGAATAAATTTAAGAAATTAATTATTCTTCCTCCTTATTTATATTTATATCCAGCTAAAAAAATCATTTCTTGTAAAAATATTTTTATAGGTTCACAAAACGTAGATGTAAATTTATCTGGGGCTTTTACTGGAGAAATATCTATTGATATGTTAAAAGATATTGGAGTAAAATATGTTTTAGTAGGACATTCTGAAAGACGAGAACATCATCAAGAAAATGATATTAGTATAGCTAAAAAATTTAAGTTAGTTAAAGATGCTAACTTAATTCCAATATTATGTATCGGAGAAACGAAAAAAGATTATTTATTATCTCGTACTCAAGAAATATGTAAAACTCAAATAAAATCAATTTTTGATTTATTAGGAAAAACTGGATTTTGTAATTCTATTATAGCATATGAACCTAGATGGGTTATTGGTTCTAAAAATATACCTTCTATTTCGTTTATAACAAACATATTAACATTTATTACAAATTATATTTTAAAAAAACAAAATTCAAATAAAAAATCTTTTCATGTTCAATATGGAGGTGCAATAAACAATAACAATGTTACAGAATTTGAAAATGTTAATTGTATAGATGGATATTTAATCGGTTCTTCATCATTGTCATTAGAATGTTTTATAGATATTATAAAAAAATTATAAAAATTATTTTTAGATAAATGAAAAAAATTTTTGTTAAATAGTATAAAATAATATTTTTTATTTTAATAACATATTTATTAAATCTACAATATAATGAAATTAATGTTTATATTAGTTTTTTTTTGAAATAAATTCTATAGAATTTTCTCAAATAATATTCATAGATAATATTTTTATCTCAATAAATTTCTGTAGAATAACTATTCTAAATTTATTATGATTTAAATGTTTTTAAATAAAAATTTATAGTAATCAATTAAAATAAATAACTAATGTATAAAATTGAATTTATAACAAATATGATTTTTACAGTGTATAAATTCAATGAATATAAAAACTAATTTTATAAAAATTAACACACGTATTCTATTTTAGGAAAATAAAATAAATATTTATATGAACATGATTTTTTTCGCTCTGTTGAAATGTTCTAATACAATTTTTTAGCTGTTTTTAACCAATCAAATTTTAATGAACGTGGCATTTTTTCTAATGCATGTGTAATATCATGATTGACCATGCGTTCATTTATAGTGCCTATACATCTGCCTTTTATTCCTTTTAATATTAATTTTACCGAATATTCACCCATTCTAGAAGCAAGAATTCTATCATATGCTACTGGAACACCTCCTCTTTGTATATGTCCCAATATTGTTGCTCTAGTATCTCTATTTGTTTTTTTTTGAATATATTTTGCTAATTTATCGACATTACAAATGGATTCTGTAATAGCTACTATTGCGTGTTTTTTCCCTTTTTTTATTCCAGCTTTTATTTCTTGAACTAATTCTTCTTTAGTAAATTTTATTTCTGGTAAAACTATGAATTCGCATCCTCCAGCTATAGCAGCAGATAAAGTTAAATCACCACATTTTCTTCCCATTACCTCTACAATAGAAATTCTTTGATGTGAAGAAGAAGTATCTCTTAATTTATCAATAGCTTTTACTACAGTGTCTAGAGCGGTAAAATATCCTATAGTATAATCTGTACCAGCTACGTCATTATCAATAGTTCCTGGTATACTAATGCAAGGAAATCCCATTTCTGTTAATTTTTTTGCTCCAATATATGAACCATTTCCTCCAATTATTACTAAAAATTCAATTTTTCTTTTTTTCATATTTTCAATTGCAATAGATCTTATTTCTTTTTTATGGAAATCAGAAAATCTTGCTGATCCTAAAAATGTCCCTCCTTTATTAATTATATCGGAAACACTATATCTATCTAAACGAGACATTCTATTTTCATATAATCCAAAATAACCATCGTATATTCCAAACACCTCTAAATTTTTACTTAAGGCAGTTCTTACGACTCCCCTAATGGCGGCATTCATTCCTGGAGCATCACCACCACTTGTTAAAACACCAATTTTTTTAGTCATAAAATTTTCTTAAAATTATATAGTTGATGAAGAATTCAAATAAATAATTTAACTTAAATTAATATAAGAAATAATATAAAATTAACTTTTACAATTTTAAATTTGTTTATTATGCATAAAGTATATTGAAAATATTATTTCAAATGATAATATTTTGTAGGTTCAAGTTTTTCATCAAATTCATATATTATCGGAGATCCAGTAGGAATATCTAAATTTATAATATCAGCGTCATCAATGTTACTAAGATATTTTATTAAAGCTCTTAAAGAATTTCCATGTGCTACTACAATAATACTATTATTTTTTTTTAAACAAGGTAAAATCTCATTATGCCAATAAGGTAATACTCTACTAGTAGTTAATTGTAAACTTTCTGATCTAGGTAATATATTAATATCTATATCATGATATTGAGGATTAGTAGCTAACATTGCTTTTTTTTCATGTGATATTTTAGGAGGAGTGACATGAAAACTTCTTCTCCACATTTGTACTTTGGTATTTCCATATTTTTTAATAATGTCATTTTTATTTTTTCCTTCTAATGCTCCATAGTGTCGTTCATTTAACCTCCAAGTTTTTTTTATTGGAATCCAGGATTTGTTAAGATATTTGATAATAATCCATAATGTATGAATAGCTCGTTTTAATACTGATGTATATGCATAATTAAAGTTATTAAATCCTTTTTTTTCTAAAAATATTGCTGCTTGTAATGCTTCTTGTACTCCGTTTTCAGATAAATCTATATCATGCCATCCAGTAAATCTATTTAATTGATTCCATTTACTTTCGCCATGTCGCATTAAAACTAATTTATATGTTTTCATAGTTTTTTACCTTGTTAAATATAAATAAAATTATATAATGTTCTTAAAACAATAATTACTAATTTTATTTAAAATATATTTTATATATACATTATCTAAAAAAATATATAATTGTTAATATTAATAAGTTATTTTGTACTTATAAACATAATTTTTTTATATTAAATATTTTAAAATATTAGATAGTTATTGTTCTAATTATTTTTTTGTTTTATTATTATAGTATGTATATTAAGGTTTTTAGTTTATTTTTTTTTTATTAAAAAAAAGAATTATATATTGTATCTAATTTTTTATGAAATTATTTTTTAAAATTATTTACAATGCTACCTTAATTTTTGTAGAATTCAATAATAATTAAATAATCAATGCATTAAATTATAAAGTATAACTTCTAAAATTTATTAAAATGTTTTTATAAAAATTTAATAATAGTATAAAGCTAATACATGTATATAATCTTTAATATGGTACGATAAACTATTTATTAATTCATACTAAAAAATATTTCAATATTACAAATAAATTTAGTTTGTGTTAATTATTTTAATGATATATTAGTTTAAATACATTTCTGTTTATATAATAGCAATAAATAAAATTTAATTATATTAAAATTAGGAATTTAAAAATGAAATCAAATATAATATTTAAAATAATAATGCTTACATTACCAATAACAACAGCATTTTCTTGTAGTTTACCAAATGATAAAATTGTTAAAGATAGTAAAATCAGTTCTAATGTTGAAACTACACCACCAACTACAACAGAAAAAAGTAGCAGTACGACTCCTAAACATTCTGTTAGTGTGAGTTTTTCTGAAAAAAACACTGATGAACAATTAACACCATTTAAACAAGAAAATTTGATTTATTTTTCTTTTAACGATTACAATATAAATTCAAAGTTTTCTCAAAACTTAAATGATTTAGCTAAATTCTTATGTGATCATCCAAGTCAAAAGATTCTTATTGAAGGCCACACAGACAATCGTGGAACCATTAATTATAATCTTCACTTAGGAGAAAAAAGAGCGAATTCAGTAAAATTATATTTAAAAAGTAAAGGTGTATCAGACGAACAAATTTCTACTGTGTCTTATGGACCAAATAAACCTTTTGAAGCAGGAGATAAGGAAAGTACATACGCAAAAAATAGACGTTCTGTAATTGTATATAGATAATTTTGTATTTACTTTATAATTGGTGCTAAGATTAATCATAGCACCAAGTTAAAAAAATAAATTTAATTTATTAATATTAACTTTATATATTTAAAATGATACGATTAAAATCTTCCAGTAGTTCTTTTATTTTTAATAAAAAACCTACAGATTCTTTACCATCAATTAATCGATGGTCATAAGATAATGCTAAATACATCATCGGAAGAATTTTTATATTTTCTTTTACAACAACGGGTCTTTTTTTTATAATATGCATTCCTAAAATTGCTGATTGAGGTGGGTTTAATAATGGTGTAGAAAATAATGATCCAAACACACCTCCATTGGTAATGGTAAAATTTCCTCCTATTAAATCATCAATAGTTAATTTTGAATTTTTTCCTTTTTCAGAAAAATTTTTTATTTCTCGTTCTATTTCTGACATACTCATTAAATCTACATTTCTTAATACTGGCGTTACTAGTCCTCTAGGTGTAGAAATAGCAATACTAATATCAAAATAATTGTAATAAATGATTTCTTCGTTATCAATAGATGCATTAATTTCGGGAAAACTTTTTAATGCTTCAACGACTGATTTTACATAAAAAGACATTAATCCTAATTTAATCCCATATTTTTTTTTAAATAGTTCTCCATATTTCTGTCTTAAATTAATTATACATGTCATATCGACTTCATTAAATGTTGTTAAAGAAGCTGTATTTCGTTTGGTTTCAAGCAATCTTTCAGCAATTTTTTTTCTTAGATTCGTCATAGGAATTCTTTTTATGCTTCTATTTTGCTCTGTTTGATTTAAAAAATTGTTGTTTTTATTAGAACTTTTTTCTGTCATGTTTTTTTTTAAAAAAATAGTGTTTAAATAATTTAAAACATCCGTTCGGGTTAATCTATTTTTTATTCCAGTAGCTAATATATTAAATTTTTTTAAGTTATATGAACAAATAAGACGTCTTACAGCGGGACTATAAAGATTTTTTATTGATTTTAAAAAATTCACAGTCGAAAAATTAGATATTTTAATATTATTAGTGTTTTTAACTAAAAATAAATCATTTTTTGTAATATTTTTTTTAAGTAATGTTCCTATAACTTGTTTTGAAGAAACTTTGTGTCCACTTTTTGCAAGAATGGAATTTAATATTCCAGTATCTGGAGATGGTATTTCTAATACTACTTTATCAGTTTCAATATCTATTAAAATCTCATCTTCTTTAACAAATTCTCCTTTCTTTTTATACCATGATATTATTGTAGCATTATTGACAGACTCGGGAAGATCTGGAATAAGAATATTAATTATTGTCATTTTTATCTCTTGATCTAATCTATGTTTAAAGCATTATTAATTATTGTTTTTTGTTGTTTTTGATGAACTTTACTATATCCTGTAGCTGTAGACGAAGATTCAGGTCTTCCAATATAATTTAATATAGACATTTTAGGTAATATTTTTTTTAAATAAAGTTTGCTATAATACCAAGCTCCTTGATTAAGAGGTTCTTCTTGACACCAGATAAAATTTTTTACATGTTTATAAGTTTTAAATATTTTTAATAATTTTTGAGTAGGAAAGGGATATAATTGTTCTATACGAAGAATGGCTATATTATTCTGTTTATTAAATCGACGTTGTACTAATAAATCATAATATATCTTTCCTGAACATAAAATTATTTTTTTTACTTTATTATTATCAAATATATCAATTTCATCAATAACTTCTTTAAATTTGCTATTAGAAAATTCTGAAAATGAAGAAAAAGTTAATGGTAATCTTAAAATAGATTTCGGTGACATAATAATTAGTGGTTTTTTTATTTTACACAATGCTTGTTGTCGTATAATGTGATAAATTTGAAATGCTGTTGTAGGTATTACCACTCTAATATTATTATCAGATGATAATTGAAGGTATCTTTCTATACGAGCTGATGAATGTTCAGGTCCTTGTCCTTCATAACCATGTGGTAAAAAAATTATTAAATTACATGTAATGTTCCATTTTTGTTCACCTGAACAAATAAATTGATCGATAACAATTTGTGCTCCATTAGCAAAATCTCCAAATTGAGCTTCCCATATATTTAATATATTTTTTTGTTCTATAGAATATCCGTATTCAAATGCTAAAGCGGCTTCTTCTGATAAAACAGAGTTCCAAATATAAAATTTTCCTTGGTTCGAATTTATATGATTTAAAGGAATGTATTCCGAATTATTTTTTTGGTCATATATTACTGCATGTCTTTGAAAAAATGTTCCTCTACAAACATCTTCACCAGATAATCGACATGATATACCATGATTTAATAATGATGCATAAGCTAATAATTCTGCAGAACTCCAATCAAATAATTTTTGTTCATTAGCCATATCTAATCTATCTTGGTATATTTTAAATACACGATTATGTAATGATATATCGAGAGGAAGATAAAAAATTTTTTTCGCTAATAATTTTAAATTATCTATAGAAATGTTTTTAATAGAATAATCTAACACTTTAAATTTATTAGAGTTAGATAATAAAAATTTATTGCTATCATATTTAACATAATTACTCTTACATAAATTATATGATATATCTATTTTTGTTTTAAAAGAATTTTTATAATTTTTTAAATAATTTTCATCAATTATTTTTTTTAACAGTAGTTTTTTATTATAAATATTTACTACAGTGGGAATAGTATCAATTTTAGAGTACATTAAGGGTTGTGTCACTTTCGGATTATCGATTTCATTATGTCCATGACGTCTATAACAAGTTAAATTTATAAAAACATCTTTTTTAAAATAAAATCTATAATCTAGTGCTAAACGTATTATAAAAATTGAAGATTCTGGATCATTAGCATTAATATGAAAAATAGGTGAATCAATCATTTTGGCAATATCTGTACAATATTCACTAGTACGTAAATCTTTTTTTTGTGAAGTAGTGAATCCTATTTGATTATCTATGACGATATGAATACTTCCTCCTACTTCATATCCCCTAACTTGAGACATGTTAAGTAATTCTTGAACTACCCCTTGTCCAGAAATAGCTGCATCACCATGTATAATTATTGGCAAAACATTATTAGATGTTAAATTTGTATGAGATTCAATATACGCTCGAGATGATCCGATAACTACAGGATTAATAATTTCTAAATGAGAAGGATTTGATTTTAATTCCAAAATAATTTTTTTAAGTCCTATTTTTTTAATGTAATTAAATCCCATATGATATTTAACATCACCACTATGAGAAAAATTTAAATTATTTTCAAAAAATTCGTTAAAAATATTCTCAATAGGTTTATTTAGAATGTTAGCTAGTACATTTAATCGACCTCTGTGGGGCATTCCAAAAATTATTTTATTTACATTAAATTTTTGTGTATAATGTATTATTTCTTTTAGAATAGGTATTAAGGTTTCAGAACCTTCTATAGAAAAACGTTTAGAACCAGGAAATTTAGCAGAAAAATATTGTTCTAATGTTTCAGATATAATTAAATTTTTAAATAGTTTTATTTTTTCATTGTTTTTTAGAAAATCTTCATTATTTCTATTTTCAATATAATTTTGGATCCACTTTCTTTCTTTAGTGTTATCAATATGCATATATTGATACCCAATAGTATTACTATAAATTTTTTTTAAATGTGAGAATAAAATTTCCAAATTAATATTATTTAAAACATGTTTGGATAAATTTATTGAAAAAATTGCTTGTAAATTAAAATTATTATTTTTTTTCAAAAATGTATTCCAAGAAAATTTTTTAGAATTTTTAAAACATGTTAAAGGATTAATATTTGCAAATTTATATCCTATAGTACGAAACAAATTAATTAGTTTTATGGCTAACACTATATTGTTATGATTTTGTTTTTTAGAATGTAGTGATGATGTTGTAGATTCTAAATTTAAATGATTATTTTTTGATAGTTCTTGAAAAATAGTTTTCCATGAATTACTTATTGAATCTGGATCTAATAAAAATTTTTTGTATAAATTATTTAAATAAGAATAATTCGAACTAGTTAACCATGATAATCGAAACATATGTTTGTACATAATCTAATTTTCTCATGAATATATTATAAAACTCTATAAATGTTACCCTAAGTTAAAAACATAAAACTATTTAATAAATATTAAAATTTTTATGTTAAATATTTTAATATTTATATAATAAATTATGCTAAAATTTTTTATAAACACTCTTTGTATAAATATATGATGTTAAATATTTTAATATTAAATATTTAAAAATTTGAATAAAAATCAATAAAAATAATATTAATTTATTTTTTTATTATCAACGCCTTATTGACAATTAATAAGTATTTTTTAAGTTGATAATTAAGAAGTATGTTTAAGGTGATAATTATATAGGATTGTTAATATTAATAAATTTAATATTTAAATTAAATTGAGATTTTAACCAATTAGTTAAAGCTTGTATTCCTCCTATTTCACTAGCGTGATGACCTATAGAAAAAAAATGTATGTTATTTTCTCTCACATAATGAATAGTTTCTTCAGATACTTCGCCTGTTAAAAATGTATCTATTTCAGATCGTGAAGTAAAATTTATTAGTTTTTGTCCTTTTCCGCTACTCCAAGCAACTTTATAAATTTTTTTTGTTATAGTATTAGCACCATAATACAATGGAATCCTATCTAATTTTTTTGTCAATAAGTTAGTCATTGTTTCTAATGTAATAGGTTTCTCAAAAAAACCCCATGGAATCATAGGTGTAATGTATCCTTTAATATTGATATTTAATATTTTTCCTATTTGAATATTATTTCCTAAAATCGGATGTAGATCTAGCGGTAAATGCCAGCTGTATAAATTAATATCGTTTTTTAGTAAAGATTTTATTCTTTTTCTATTCATGCCTGTGATAGTTCTATCATCATTATTCCAAAATATACCATGATGTACAATGATGGCATTTGCTTTATTTAAAATAGCTAAATCAATTAAGGATTGACATGCAGTAACACCAGTAATTATTTTTTTTATATTTGGACAACCTTCTATTTGCAGTCCATTTGGACAAAAATCATTATATTTTTTAGAACTTAATTTTTCGTTAATTACGTTTTCTAATTCAAAATTTTTCATGTTAATCTCTAATAAATTATTTATTCAATTCATATTTAGCACGTTTTAAAACAAGCAATGTGTTGTTTCTTGAATGGTAATAATTAACCATAGGCATTGGATATTTAAAACATATTTTTTTTATTTTATTTAAATTGCAAGGATTATGAATGTCGCTTATAGAAGTATTCTTTAATTCCGGGATATATTTTCGTATATATTTTGCATGTTTATCAAATTTTTTAGATTGTAACATAGGATTGAAAATACGAAAATATGGAACATGATCCATATCTATTGATGACATCCATCTCCAATTTCCATTATTAGATGCATAATCTCCATCAATTAATTTAGACATAAAATATCTTTCACCTTGTTTCCAATGAATTAATAAATTTTTAACTAAAAAACTTGCTAAAATCATTCTAAGTCTATTATTAATCCATCCTAATTGTCTTAATTGTTTTATTCCTGCATCTACAATGGGATACCCTGTTTGCCCTTGTTTCCATAATTTAAAATGATATGAGTTTTGATTCCATTTGATTTTGTGCTCCCAAGAGTATATGTTATTTTTTTGATAGAAATCTGGATAAAAATATAATAGATACTTATAAAATTCCCTCCATATTAATTCATTAATCCAACTACATGTATCTAGAGAATTAATTACATTAGGATATTTTTTTAATAACAAATTAATACATTGTCTAGAAGATATTACTCCAATTGATAAATGAGGAGATAATAAACTAGTAACATTCATATTTAATAAATTGTTATCGTGAGAATATATAGAAAAATTATTTTTTAAAAATAATTTCAAAACATTTAGCACTGAGTCTTCACCAATAGGAAATAAATCATGATCAAAATCATCAAAATTGATTGAAAATTTAGGAATTTTAAATAATAAATTACTATGGTTTTCAAAATTATTTTTTATTGGTATAGAAAAACATTTTGGGATATTTTTTTTTAATTCTAAAATATATTTTTTTTTAAAATGACTGTAGCTTTTGTACACTGTGTTTTTTTTACTTTTTATAATATCTGGTTCAATTAATGTTGAATCATGAAAAGTATTGATAGAAATATTTTTTCTTTTTAACTTTTGTTTTACTATTTTATCTCGTTTGTATTCTAAAAAACCATATTCACAGTTAAAAAATATAGAAGTTACATGATGTACATGACAAAATGAAGATATATAATTTATAGAATCTAGATAATCACTAGATTCATGGTAAAAAAAGTGTATTCCTAATTGATTTAATTTTTTTTGTAAATAAATTATGTTTTCATATATTAATGATATTTTTCTTGGAGATATAACATTTTGCTTCCATTGTTTTGGAGTAGATATAAATAATGCTAATATAATTTTTAAAGTATTGTTTTTACAAGCGAAATATAATGCTGGATTATCTAGAGTACGTAAATCATTTCTAAACCATATTAGATTTACATTATGCATATTTTATATCCCTTATGTTAATATAAAAATTATATGCATTAAAATATTTAAAATTTTTATAAAACTAAAATTTTGAATATTATAGTATAAAAATACGATAATAAATTATTATGTATTTTTTAAAAAACACTAATATATCTAATAAAATATTATTTATACTAATAAATCAACAATTGTTAATTAAATAATATTCTTATATTAAAAATGGTTTTTTATTATATATTATTATTAATAAAGATTAAATATTAAAAAATATTTTTAAATAGGAGTATATTAAAAAAATTATAATTTTATAAAATATTTAGGAATAATCATGAAAAAAATTGGAATTTTTTTTGGAAGTGATACTGGCAATACAGAAAATGTAGCTAAAAATATTCAACAAAATATAGGAACAGAAAATTCTTTTATTTATGATATTGAACATATTAAAAAAAAAGATATCGAGTCATTTGATATTTTAATATTTGGTGTATCTACTTGGTATTACGGTGAACTTCAATGTGATTGGGATGATTTTTTTTCTACGTTTAAAAAAATCAATTTCAATAAAAAAATATTAGCGTTTTTTGGGTGTGGAGATCAAGAAGATTATGCTGAATATTTTTGTGATGCAATTGGAATATTATATAATAGTATAAAACAAGAAAATAAATTTCAGTTAATTGGGACTTGGCCTATAGAAGGATATTCATTTGAATGCTCTAAAGCTTTAATGTCTAATAAAAATAAATTTATTGGTTTAACTATTGACGAAGACAGACAACCAGAAAAAAGTAAAAAAAGAATAAAACAGTGGAGTACACAATTAAAAAAAGAACTAAAAGTTTTTATTTAATAAATTAATTATTAAAATATAAAATATTTTAAAATTTTTTGAAAAATAAATTTCATATGACGTTAAAAAATTTAATGTCAATATGAAATTTATAAAATAAACCAACATAAATCAATTAAATAAAAGAATATACTAGTTCAGATAAATCTAATACTTTACTAGAATATCCACTTTCATTATCATACCATGAAATTAATTTTATAAAGTTTCCATTTAATGATAATCCAGCTTTAGCATCAAAAATTGAAGTTAATGTATTTCCATTAAAATCTGTTGATACTACATGATCTTCAGTATATCCAATTATGTCTTTCATTTCATGATTAGAATAGTGTTTTATTATTTCACATATTTCTTGGTATTTAACATTCTTTGTTTGTCTAAAAGTAAAATCTATTACAGAAACATTTGCTACAGGAACTCTAAATGCTATTCCAGTCAGTTTTCCATCTAATTCTGGTAATACTTTCCCTACAGCTTGTGCGGCACCTGTAGTAGAAGGTATAATATTTTGTAAAGCACCTCTACCTCCTCTCCAATCCTTTTGAGAAGGACTGTCAACAGTTTTTTGTGTAGCTGTAGTCGCATGTATTGTAGTCATTAATCCTTCAATAATACCAAATTCATCATTTATTATTTTAGCTAAAGGAGCTAAACAATTTGTAGTACAAGATGCATTAGAAACAATATTTTGTCCTATATATTTATCAAAATTAACCCCCTTGACAAACATTGGAGTATTATCCTTTGATGGTCCTGTGATAACTACTTTTTTTGCTCCAGCTTGTATATGTTTATACGCAGATTCAGTCGTTAAGAAAATTCCAGTTGACTCTATTACAACATCAATATCTAAATCTCGCCACGCTAAATTTTTTGGATTAGTTTCACTAGTTATTCTTATTTCTTTTTCGTTGATAAGTAAAGTATTTTTATCTTTTATTGCAATTTTTTTGCAAAAATTTCCATGCGTAGAATCATACTTTAACATATAAGCTAAATATTCAATGTTGACTAAATCATTAATAGCTAATATTTCAATATTAGAACGTAATTGAGCTAATCTAAAAACAATTCTCCCAATTCTACCGAATCCATTAATACCAAGTTTAATTGTCATATTTTTCCTATGATTTTATTAAAAATTGAAAATATTATTTTTATTTTATATAAAAATTTTTAGAAATAATTTTATTTTGTTATACACATTATTTTTTAAATATAGAAAAATATTTTTTTAAAAAATATAATATTTATATTTTAAATTTAAATTTAAATTCAAAGATAAAAACTATTCATTAACAGTATAATATAAATTTATAATATACTCAGAACATATCAAAATATATAATTTAATTTTTTAAAAAAAAACTGGATTTTTTAAGGATGTCTGAGGAATTTCTCGTTCAAAAATATTTTTTCTAAATCTTTGATGCATTTTTTTCCTATTCTTTTTATAGCGTACAATTCGTAATCTTGGATTAACAATATTCATATTTTATCCTAATATCTTTGAATCTATTATATATTAATTTAAGTGTTTTTCTAAAACAATAATATAAATTTTAATTATAAAATTTTAACGTGTTTTTAAAACTTCTGCCGGAATAATTTTACTAGCATAATATGCAGGATAACAACTAGAAAGTATTCCAATGACAACTAATATACTAAAAATAACTAAAATATTGATGTAAGATATAGACATAGGAATAAAATCAATAAAATATATATTGTTAGATAACAATTTTTTTCCTAATAGTTTTTCTATATTTATAAATAAAAATTTATAATTATATATTAAAACTATACTAAATAATAATGATTGTAATCCAGTTTTTAATACTGAATATAAACTATACATTATAAAAGTGATATTAATTATTAAATTACTTATACCTAAGGTTTTAAGTATAGCAATGCTATTAATTTTTTTTGATATATTAAATAAGGTTATTGAAGATATGTTTAAACACGAAATTATAATAATAAATATCATAGTTAAAAATATAACCATTCTGACAAGTTGTAAATCTCGATAAATATATCCGTAATTATCACTCCAATTTTTTATAACAATATTGTTTGGTAATTGAATTTTTATTTGTTTAAATACTTGATCAGAATTAAAAGGATTTTTTATAAATATTTCTAATCCAGTGCTATTTGATTTATTTTTAACATATTTCTTTAAATCTAAAATCGGAACTAAAGCTAGTGTAGAATCAGCAATCCCGTTCATTTTAAAAAAATCTATAACTTGCATAGAAATATATTCTGCATGAAATATAGTATAATGTTTTGAATATTTTGGAATAATTATATTAATCCAATCATTTTTTTTCAATGATAAATATTCTGCTATATTTTTTCCAATAATAATTTGATTCTTATTATTTTTTATCTTTTTTAGTGTGTTAATATCAATAAATTGAGATAATTTTTTTATTCTAGTTGGATTTGAAAAATCTATACCTCTTATTTGGACACTTTTAATTCCTTGGGTGTTTTGAATTAATGATATTGTAGTAATATAAGGTTCGATAGAAATAATATCAGAACAGGATTTCAATTTTTTATAAATGTTTTTCCAATTATAAAATCTTTTATCAAGAGAAACAATTTCTCCATGAGGAATTATTGATATAACACGATTATTTAATTCATGTATAAAACCATTTAATAAACTAAAACTAATAATTAAAATAAATACTCCTAAAAATATTCCGAATTTTGAAAGTTTTTCAATAAATGGAGAAATACTATTTTTTTTAAATTGCGCACTAAATTTAACTAATAATAAATAATATAAATATACCACTTTGAAATTAGTCCTATTTCTAATTTAAATAATATTTAAATATCCAGAACACATGTTCATTTTAATAAAATTTTTTTTTAAAAAAAGAGTATCATGTGTCACAATAATATAAGTCGTAGAATATTTTTTATTAAAATTAATTAGCAAATTAAAAACTTTTTTAGAATTAACAGAATCTAAATATCCAGTAGGTTCATCAGCAATAATTAAATCAGGACGAGTAATTAATGCACGAGCAATTGCAATTCTTTGTCTTTCACCTCCAGACAATTCTGAAGGATATTTTTGAGATTTTTTTTCTATCCCTAAATTTTTTAACATTAAGTATGCATCCTTAAATGCTGTTTTTTTACCTATTTTTTTAATTAATAAAGGTAAAGCTACATTTTCAATAGCTGTAAAATCTAATAATAAATGATGAAATTGATATATAAAACCTAAGTTAGAATTTCTAAATATAGATTGTTCAGAATTAGACATAGAATGTATATCTCTTCCTAAAAAAAATACACTTCCAGAACTTGGAGTATCTAAACCACTTATAATATGTAATAAAGTGCTTTTTCCAGATCCAGAAGAACCTGTAATAATCATTATTTCGCCTGAATTTAAAGAAAAAGAAATGTTGTTTAGAATAGGTCTTAGTATTTTATCATTGTAAGTATATAATTTAAATATAGAATTACATTTTATTAACGCTAGTTTATTCATAAAATAATCTTTTAACCGGATTAACACTAATAATTTTAAATGCAGGATAAAGTATAAAAGCTATGATTAATATTAAAGTAATTAAATTAATTAAAACAATTTGAAATGGAATTATCAAAATAGGTAATGAAACATTACCAAAAAATATTGAAATGATACTCAATAAACCATGTTCTTTATTTAAACATAAAAAACTTAATATTGTTCCTAACAATGTTCCTATAATTCCATTAATTAAACCTTGAATAATAAAGATCATTATAATTTTAAATTTAGATAAACCTAATGTTTGAAAAATAGCGATATCTCTTTCTTTTTCCATAATCATCATACTAATAGAAGTAGTAAGACTAAAAATAGCTTTAATAATTATTAAACTAAATAAAAAAACCATCATATATTGTTCTATTTCGATTGCTTGAAATAATTCTCCTTTAGTTTCTCTCCAATCTCTAAATTTTATATTATAAAAGTGAGGGATATCATTTAAAAATTTTTTAATACTTAACGGATTAAATAACCATAATCTCCATCCTGTAATATAATTTTTAGGATGATGTAAAAATTTTGATAAATCATCTTGGTTAACTAATACTTGATAACTATCAATTTCATTACTTACTGAAAAAGTTCCTATTAATTTAAACATTTTTTTACTTGGAATATTCCCGAACATAGATATTTGATGAAATTTAGAAGATGCTATATAAAAAGTGTCACCTAAATTTAAATTTAATTGTTCAGCTAAATTTTTTCCAATAATAGAAGTATAAGGACTTTGAATAAGTTTATTTAATAGATTTTGATTAATTAAAAAATGTTTTAATAAATATTTATATTGTGTATTTAATTTAACACCTAAAGCTATACCTGTAGAAAAAGCATATTTACTTTGTAACAAAACATCACTAGTGACTATTTCAGAAACGTCTTTTATATATTTATTTGTTATTATGTTTTTAATATGATTAGATGAATTAATATTATCTTGATTATTAGTAACAATAATATGAGGAATAAATTTTAAAACTTTGTTTTTAAATGTATCTTCACATCCATTCATAATAGAAATTATTATTATAATTGAAGAAACACCAATAGTAATACTAATAATAGATAATACAGTTACCAATTTGTTAAAGAAAAAATTAAATTTTCCTAAAAAAAAACGAAATCCAATAAACATTGGAATATAAAAATTCATAAAATATTTCATCTTATAATAAATTTAACAAATTTTAAATCATAAATGTAAATTTTATATCTATTGTTTTAGAAAAATTTTTATTTGTAAAACTATAAAAATATAATTACAATTTAAATATTATACAATCTTAATTATTAACTTTTTGTTAAAAAAATATTATTAATAAATCCATCAAATTATTAATCAACTAAAATCTTTGTGTACATGAAATTATTTTATTTTTTTGAAATTTATTTAATAATAATAAATTTGAAAAAAATATGATATTATTTTTTTAGTAAAACAATGAATGAAATATTAACGAATTATTATTCTTTATGCTAATAAAAAAATTATTAAAAAAAAATCTAATACAATCTATTAATAATACTATAACTGAAAAAAATACATTTGATTTATCTCAATTAAAAATTAATCAACCAATTGTTCATTTTGAACATGGTGTGGGAAGGTATCAAGGGTTAATTACTATAACTATTCGAAATATAAAAACTGAATGTATAATGATAAATTATGCAGAAAATTCTAAACTTTATGTTCCAATTTCATATTTATATTTAGTTAGTAAATATATAGGTACATCTGAAGATAACGCGCCATTACATAAACTTGGAAATGATATATGGAATAAAGAAAAAATTAAAGCTAATAAAAAAGCATATGATTCTGCGGCAATACTTTTAAATATTTATTCACATAGAATATCACAAAAAGGATTTTCTTTTAAGAAATATAATGATCAATATAAAATATTTTGTAGTCATTTTCCATTTAAACTTACATTTGACCAAAACAATGTCATTAATTCTGTTTTAAAAGATATGTATAGTCCTGTTCCTATGGATAGATTAATTTGTGGAGATGTCGGTTTTGGAAAAACAGAAATTGCTATGAGAGCTTCTTTTTTAGCCACAATTAATCAAAAACAGGTAGTCATTTTAGTTCCTACTACTTTATTAGCACAACAACATTTTTACAATTTTAAAATTCGTTTTAAATCTTGGCCAACAAAAGTTATGATTTTTTCTCGTTTTCAATCAGAAACAGAATGTAACAAAATAATTAAAAATGTCAATTCTGGAAAAACTAACATACTCATTGGTACACATAAAATTTTACTTAAAAATCTAAAATGGAAAAATTTAGGATTATTAATAATTGATGAAGAACATAAGTTTGGAGTACATCATAAAGAAAAAATTAAATCAATATTTAATAATATTGATGTTTTAACATTAACCGCTACACCGATACCAAGAACATTAAATATGGCATTTACAGGAATGAGAGATTTATCAATAATTTCTACTCCTCCAGAAAATAGAAAAATAGTAAAAACCTTTGTTAGAGAATTTAATTACGATTTAGTGAGAAAAGCAATTCTTAAAGAAATACTTAGAGGAGGACAAGTATATTATATTTATAATGACGTAAATAAAATCAATAGCAAAAGAATAAAATTGAAATATCTTATTCCAGAAGCAAAAATTAAATTAGGTCATGGTCAATTAAATAGTAAAAACTTAGAATTAATTATAAATGATTTTTATTATAAACGTTTTGATGTATTAGTGTGTACTACTATTATTGAAACAGGTATTGACATTCCTAATGCTAATACAATAATTATCGAAAATGCTGACCATTTAGGACTTACGCAATTACATCAGTTAAGAGGACGAGTAGGTCGTTCTCAAAATCAAGCGTATGCATGGTTATTAATTTCTTCTTTCAAAAACATGACTCGCGATGCAAAAAAAAGAATTGATGCTATTTCTTCTATAAAAAATTTTAGTTCAGGATTTGAATTATCAAATCATGATTTAGAAATTAGAGGAGTTGGAGAAATATTGGGAAATAATCAAAGTGGACATATAACAAAAATAGGATTTTCATTGTATATGAAATTCTTAAAAAATGCTATAAAAAATCTAAAACAAGGAACTCAATTCACATTCAATGATATGTTAAATAATCAATATCCTAATATTGAATTAAATGTATCTAATTTATTACCTGAATATTATATTCAGCAAGTAAATAACAGATTATTATTTTATAATAAAATTTCTATGGCAAATAGCTTATTAGAGTTAGATGAAATACAAACAGAATTACAAAATAAATTTGGAAATTTACCAAAAGAAGGAATGTTTTTAATTAAAATATCTAAAATGAGATTAATTTCCAAAAAAATAGGCATAAAAAAAATAAAATCTAATAATAAAGAAGGATATATAGAGTTTTCAAAAAAAAATAAAGTAAATATAAAAATTTTACTCAGTGAATTTCAAAAAGAAGTAAATTGTTGGAAGTTTGATTCTTCTACACGATTAAAATTTTGTAAAAATTTTCAGGATGAAACGAAAAGAATAAATTGGATTTTAAACATGTTAATAAATATTAATAGTTAGATTACTTATAAAAATATCATAATAAAAAAATACATGTAATTTAATTAAATTATGAATTTTAAAACTTTAAAAGTTTGAATTTTTAAATATGTTTAAAAAAATCCAAATTTTTTAAAATGTAACATTTTTATAAAAAAATTATTATTAATATAAACGTTTACAATTTTTAATAAATATATTTCTATATAAAAAAATACATAAAACTAATATGTTTTAAATTATATTTAAATTATTAATATAATAATTATATGTTTATTTATTCGATTAATACTAAAATAAATTATTAATTAATACATTATTGAATAGTATAATTTATATATAATTTAAAGTATTATTATGCATAAAAACTATTTTTGAATGTTACATATTTAACATATAAATAAAATATATTATCTTTGTTTATATTACTATATAAATCTAAATCAATTTTTACAGTTTAAATCGCGAAAATCTTATGAAACAAATAATCTATATATCTTTAGCTACTACAAAAGAAATTGAAGTATGGAAATTACATGATGATTTTTCATTAACACTACTTCAAAAAATATCATTACCAGGAGAACCTCAACCTATACTAATTTTAAAAAGCAAAAAACTATTATATGTAGGATTAAGACCTAATTTTGGAATTTATTCTTATACAATACAATCTAATGGAACTTTAAAAGAACAATCTTCAGCTATCCTTCCAGGAAGTCCTAATCACTTTGAAATAGACATTACAGAAAAATTCTTATTTTCTAGTTCTTATCACTTTAATTGTATTAGCGTTACTCCTATTGATTTTAGTGGAAATCCTCAACCTTTTATACAAGTTATTAACAATATACATGGATGTCATGCATCTAAAATTAATGATCAAAATAATACTTTATTTGTTTCCTCTCTTCACAAAAATAGAATCTACATATTTGACTTTATAAAAAAAGGAATTTTATTAACTAACAAATATAATTTTGTAATAACACATGCTAATTTTGGTCCACGAAATTTAGAATTTTATAAACACAAAAATTGGTTATTTAGTATTAATGAATTAAATGGATCAATAGATATATGGTTTTTTAATCAACAAAAAAAAACAATAGAGTTAATGAAAAATATTAATATTCTTTCTGATAAAAATACTAAAAAAGCATGGTCATCTGATTTAAGTCTTTCTTCTTGTAAAAAATATTTGTATGCATCCGATAGAACGGAAAATACAATTTCAATTATTAAAATTAATAAAGATATTAAAAAAGTAAAAAAAATAAATACAGTGAAAACAGAATTAAAACAACCTAGAACATTCCATATTAATAGTACAGGAGAAAATTTATTTATTATTGGGGAAAAATCTCATAATTTTAGTATATATAAAATTTCACAAGCAACAGGATGTTTAGAATTAAAAAATACACAATCTACTATCGGATTAAGACCAGTATGGATATCTAGTATTATATTATAAAAAATAAGAATTTATATTTTTCACTAATAATATCATTTGTAAAACAAGTGAATATATTTAAAATAAAAAAATTAATTCCAAAAAAATTCATTCAAATAAAAAATATATTTTTTTTTATATTTTAAAATATTAATTTTATAATATTTATCTTTTATAGTTTTTATGGAAAATAAAAACATTAAATATTTAAAATTTTTATATGTTGGGATTTTTAAAAAATTAATTTTTAGAGATTATCAAGATATGAATAAACATATTATGACAGACAATTTTTTTTTAAACCATGATGTCATAAATTTATTCTTACTATGATAAATTATTTATATGACTAATATTATTTAATAATAATTATGATTTTTTTATAAAACTATTAATTTTGGAATAACACATGAGAAAACAATGGAACTTTAAAAAAGTAAGTTCTCTTTTTAATAAACCGTTTTTTGATGTATTGTTTTTAGCACAAACAATTCATAGAAAAAATTTTAATGCAAATAAAATACAAATTAGTACTTTATTATCAATAAAAACAGGAGCGTGTCCTGAAGATTGTAAATATTGTCCTCAAAGTGCTAGATACAAAACTAATATTCCAAATGAAAAAATTTTAACATTAGAAAAAATACTTACATCAGCTAAAAAAGCAAAAAAGTCTGGATCTACTCGATTTTGTATGGGTGCAGCTTGGAAAAATCCTAAAAATAAAGATATTGTATTTTTAACAAATATTATTAAAGAAGTAAAAAAATTAGGGCTAGAAACTTGTATGACATTAGGAACACTACATCGTAATCAAGCTGATCAATTAGCA